>NZ_JBJLSH010000031.1:0-53407 GCF_050871905.1 Kineococcus haloalkalitolerans | reverse complement strand
GCCCCGACGCCGGCGGCGTCGGGGCGGGGGCCCGCTGCGGGGTGAGGCGTCAGCTGTGCCCGTCGAACAGGCTGGTGACGGAACCGTCGTCGAAGACCTCGCGGACGGCCCGCGCCAGCAGCGGCGCGATGGAGAGCACCGTCAGCTGCGGGAAGCGCTGCGCCTCGGTGATCGGCAGCGTGTTGGTCACGACGAGCTCGGAGATCGGCGAGTTCTTCAGCCGGTCCACGGCCGGACCGGAGAGGACCGCGTGCGTCGCGGTGGCGATGACGTCGGCGGCGCCGTTGGCCTTGAGCGCCTCGGCGGCCTGCACGATGGTGCCGGCGGTGTCGATGAGGTCGTCCACGAGCACGCAGGTGCGGCCCTCGACCTCGCCGACGACCTCGTGCACCTTCACCTGGTTGGGCACGTTCGGGTCGCGGCGCTTGTGGATGATCGCCAGCGGCGCGCCGAGGCGGTCGGACCACAGGTCGGCCACGCGGACCCGGCCGGCGTCCGGGGACACGATCGTCAGGTTCGAGCGGTCCACCCGCTTGCCGACGTGCTCGGCCAGCAGCGGCAGCGCCCACAGGTGGTCGACGGGGCCGTCGAAGAAGCCCTGGATCTGGGCGGTGTGCAGGTCCACCGACATGAGCCGGTCGGCGCCGGCGGTCTTGAACATGTCGGCGACCAGGCGCGCGGAGATGGGCTCGCGGCCGCGGCCCTTCTTGTCCTGGCGGGCGTAGCCGTAGAAGGGGGCGACCACCGTGATGCGCTTGGCCGAGGCCCGCTTCAGCGCGTCGACCATGATCAGGTGTTCCATGATCCACTGGTTGACGTTGGCCGTGTGGCTCTGGATGACGAACGCGTCGGCGCCGCGCACGCTCTCCTCGAACCGGACGTAGATCTCGGAGTTGGCGAAGTCGTAGGCGCTGGTGGGCACGAGCTCGGCGCCCAGCGCGGCCGACACCTCCTCCGCCAGCTCCGGGTGGGCGCGGCCGGAGATGAGGACCATCCGCTTCTCGCCCGTCGTGGTGATCCCTGTCATGCCTGGCTCTCCCTGCCGTCGGTGGTGCTCTCGCCCTGCGCGGGTGCCCCGTGCGGGGTCCCGCCGTCCGTGCTCGCGCCGCTCGCGCGCTGCGCCGCCTCGGCGGCCGGGGTGCCGGGCCGGTTGGCCACCGTCCACCCCTCGACGTTGCGCTGCGGCGCGACGGTCATCGCGAGGGCGCCCGGGGGCACGTCCTTGCGGATGACCGTCCCGGCGCCCGAGTAGGCGCCGTCGCCGATGGTGACCGGCGCGACGTACATGGTGTCGCTGCCCATCCGCACGTGGTCGCCGACGGTGGTGCGCGCCTTGCGCACCCCGTCGTAGTTCACGAAGACCGAGGCCGCGCCGATGTTGGAGTGCTCGCCGATGGTCGCGTCGCCCACGTACGACAGGTGCGGCACCTTGGAGCCGCGCCCGATGTCGGCGTTCTTCGTCTCCACGAACGTGCCGATCTTGCCGTCGGCGCCCAGCCGGGTGCCCGGGCGCAGGAACGCGAACGGCCCCACGGAGGCGCCGGCGCCGACCACCGAGCCGGAGCCGTGGGTGCGCACGACGCTGGCGCCCTCCCCGACCTCCACGTCGGTCAGGGTCGTGTCCGGGCCGACGACGGCGCCGGTGGCCACGCGGGTGCGCCCGTGCAGCTGGGTGCCGGGCAGGACGGTGACGTCGGGGGCCAGCTCGACCTCGTCGTCCACCCACGTGGTGCGCGGGTCGACGACGGTGACGCCGGCGAGCATCCAGCGTCGCAGCGTGCGGGCGTTGGCCTCGGCGGCCAGCTCGGCCAGCTGGGCGCGGTCGTTGGCGCCGCGCACCTCCCACTCGTCGTCGACACCGACGGCCTCCACGCGCCCGCCCGCGGCGCGCGCCAGGGCCAGGGCGTCGGTGAGGTACACCTCGCCGGCGGCGTTGTCGCGGCCGGTGCGGGCCAGCGCGTCGCGCAGGGCGGCGGCGTCGAACGCGTAGACGCCGGAGTTCACCTCCCGCACCGCGAGCTGCTCGGGCGTGGCGTCCTTCTGCTCGACGATGCCGCTGACGCCGTCGGCGTCGCGCAGCACCCGGCCGTAGCCGGTGGGGTCCGCCACGTGCGCCGTGAGCACCGTGACGGCGTTGCCGGCCGCGGCGTGGGCGTCGGCGAGCCGGCGCAGCGTCTCCGCCGACAGCAGCGGCACGTCGCCGTAGGTGACCAGCACGGTCCCGGCGAGGCCGGGCGGCAGGGCGTCCAGGCCGCACTGCACGGCGCGGCCGGTGCCCGGCACCTCGTCCTGCAGGGCGACGACGACGCCGTCGTCCAGGGAGCGCACGTGCTCGCCGACGCGCTCGGCCTGGTGGCGCAGCACGACGACGAGGTGGTCGGGGTCGGTGCCGCGGGCGGCGCGCACGGCGTGCCCGAGGAGGCTGCGGCCGCCGAGGGGGTGCAGGACCTTGGGCAGCGCCGACTTCATCCTCGTCCCCTCACCGGCGGCGAGGACGATCACGGCGGAGGGCTTCGGGGTGGTCACGCGGTGGCGCTCCTCGCGGGCTGCGGGCGTCGAGACCGGGCCGCGGACGACCCTGCCCGGCGAGGATAACGGCCGCGGCGGCGGGGGCGGACCACCCGTGCGGCGCCGCTCGCCCGTCCGGCGGCCGCCGGCTCCCGGGAGAGGATTCGAACCCCTACCTGACGGGACCAAAACCCGCCGTGCTGCCGTTACACCACCCGGGACCGCCGGGGCCGGCGCTGAGCGGCCCGCGGCGGCGACCATCCTGCCAGCACCCGCCCGCCGTCCCCGCCGTCCCCGCCGCCCGCCGCGCCGGTCGGGCGCGGCAGGATGGGGCCGTGGCCGACACCCCGCCGCGGACCCCGCGCGCCCGCATGACCAGCGGCGAGCGGCGCGAGCAGCTCATCGGCATCGGCCGCACCCTCTTCGCCGCCCGCGGCGTCGAGGGCACCACCGTCGAGGAGATCGCCGCCCGGGCGGGGGTGTCCAAGCCGGTCGTCTACGAGCACTTCGGCGGCAAGGAGGGCCTGTACGCGGTCGTCGTGGACCGCGAGTTCTCCACGCTGCTGTCGGCCATCACGGGGGCGCTGTCGGGGCGCGGCAGCCCCCGCACCCTGCTGGAGCGGGCGATCACGGCGCTGCTGGACTACATCGAGGGCTCCACCGACGGCTTCCGCATCCTGGTGCGCGACTCCCCCGTCGCCCCCACCGGCGGCGGCTTCGCCAGCCTCATCTCCGACGTCGCCAGCCAGGTGGAGTACCTGCTCGTCGACGCCTTCGCCGCCCGCGGCTTCCCGGCGCAGATGGCCTCGATGTACGCGCAGATGCTCGTGGGCATGGTGGCCGTGACGGGTCAGTGGTGGCTGGACAGCCGCGAGCCGCCCAAGGAGCAGGTCGTGGCGCACCTGGTGAACCTCGCCTGGAACGGCCTGACCGGCCTGGAGCGCTCGCCGCGGCTGGCGTCCCGGCCGCCGGGGGCGCAGCAGCCGCCCGGCTAGGGTGCCCGGGTGGCGACGGAGGGGACCGGCACCCCCGCGGGAGCGGGGCCGGCGGCGGGGGCGGCGGCCGACGAGGTCGACCGCATCGTCGCCGCCTGGCGCCGGGAGACCCCCGAGCTCGACGTCGAGCCGCTGGAGGTCCTCTCGCGCGTGGCGCGGCTGTCGCGCTACCTGGACCGGCTGCGCCGCGACGCCTTCGCCGCGCACGCCCTGGAGACGTGGGAGTTCGACGTCCTGGCGGCGCTGCGGCGCTCCGGCGCCCCGCACGAGCTGTCCCCCGGCCAGCTCGTCGTCCAGACGCTGGTGACCAGCGGGACGATGACCAACCGGGTGGACCGGCTGGTCGCCCGCGGTCTCGTGCAGCGCCTGCCCGACCCGACCGACGGGCGCAGCGTGCGGGTGCGGCTGACCGCCGAGGGCACCGCGGCCGTGGACGCGGCGCTGGCCGACCTCGTGCAGGCCGAGCACCGCCTGCTGGCCGTGCTGCCGCCGCCGGACCGCCGGGAGCTGGCGGCCCTGCTGCGCCGGGTCACCGCCCCCTTCGAGCAGCGCTCCTGACGCGACGAGCCCCGCCCCGCGGACCGCGGGACGGGGCTCGGCACGACCAGGTGGGGCTCAGTAGGCCCCGCGACCGCGGAGCACGGCCCCGGCGGTCTTCCACAGGATCATGAAGTCGAAGGTGAAGGACCAGTTCTCCACGTAGCGCACGTCCAGGCGCACCGACTCGTCCCAGTCCAGGTCCGAGCGGCCGTTGATCTGCCACAGGCCCGTCAGGCCCGGCTTGACCAGGAGGCGCCGGCGCATGTCGTAGCCGTACGCGTCGACCTCCTTCTGCAGCGGCGGGCGCGGTCCGACGAGCGACATCTGCCCGAGCAGCACGTTGATCAGCTGCGGCAGCTCGTCCACGGAGTAGCGGCGCATGAGGCGGCCCGTGCGGGTGATGCGCGGGTCGACCTTCATCTTGAACAGCACGCCGTTGCCATCGGTGCGCTCGCGCAGGTCCACGAGCAGCTTCTCCGCGTCGGTGACCATCGAGCGGAACTTGAACATCCCGAACGAGCGGCCGTCCTTGCCGACGCGCTGCTGGACGAAGAAGACCGGGCCGGGCGAGTCGATCTTGATCGCGACGGCGACGGCCAGCAGCAGCGGGCTCAGCAGCAGCAGGGCCACGGCGGCCGCGGTGCGGTCCACGGTGGTCTTCGCCAGCCGGCGCACGCCCTCCAGCTCGGGGCGCTCCACGTGCAGCAGCGGCAGCCCGCACACGGGGCGGATGGCCACGCGCGGGCCGATGACCTCGGTCAGCGCGGGGGCGACGACGAGGTCGGCGCGGGTGGCCTCCAGCTCCCAGCCGAGGCGGCGCAGGGCCGGACCGTCCAGCTCGGGGCAGGCGGTGACGGCGACGACGTCGGCGTCCACGCTGGTGACGGCGTGGCGCACGTCGTCGAGGCTGCCGACGACCTCGATGCCCAGGGCGTCGAGCTCGGCGTCCTCCTCCGGGGTGCCCTTGCCGCCGGGCACGCAGGCGCCGACGATCCGCATGCCGTGGTAGCTGGCGCGGTGCAGCTGGCGGGCCATGCCGGCCACGGCGGCGCGGTGCCCGACGGCCACGACGGTCTGCCCGGCCTCGCCGCGCGTGCGGCGGTCGTGCAGGCGCTGGCGCAGGGTGTACCGGCCGATCAGCGTGCCGACGATGGCCAGCGGGAACGCCACGACGACGTAGCCGCGGGCGATGTCGAGGTCGAAGGCCCACGAGGAGGTGCCGACCACGGCGACGACGGCCAGCGAGGCCGTCAGCACGCGGTGGTACTCCTCGGAGCCCACGCCGAGGAAGCGCGGTTCGTAGGTGCGGAAGGCGCCCATGGCCAGCACCCACATCACCGGCAGCAGCACGGCGACGGCCACGACCGCGCGACCGGCCGTGGTGGCCAGGTCGGCGGGGGCCTCGTTGAAGCGGGCGAAGAAGCCCACGAAGGCGGCCAGCGCCGCGACGGCCGCGTCGACCGCGATGACCTGCTGCACGTAGGAGCGCTGCCACGCGGGCGTGCGCTCGGGCATGCCGAGGACGGTGCGCTGGCGCGGCACGAGCAGGCGCTCGCGGCGGACGGCGTCCGTCCCGGCGTCGGCCGGGGAGGTCCCCAGCAGCCGGTCGTCGAGCTCCGTGGGTGCACCGGGCACGTCTGATCTGCTCAAAGTCCCCCCTGGACCGCTGGTGCGTCTGCGGCGGGCTCGGCCCGCCGGCCGCGGCCGGGCCGGACTCCCCCCGGGTGGCCCTCGCCGCGCTGCACAGCGTAGGGGGTGGCCACCCGAACGACGCAAGACGTGGCACGTCCCGGCTAGCCCGATCGGCCGAACAGCACCCGAAGCGGTCACCGCGGCGACAGAGTGTCCAAAGCCCAACACGAAGGGTGATCACGAGGCGCCGGAGCGCCCGCCGTCACTCGACCAGCTCGGACGCCTCCAACCAGGCCTCCTCCAGCTGCTCGCGCTCGGCCAGCACCGCGCGCAGCTGCTCGTCCAGGCTCGTCACGCGCGCGACGTCGGTGGCGTGCTCGGCCAGCTGCGCGTGCAGCTCCTCCTCGCGCGCGGCCAGCCGCTCCAGCCGGCGCTCGACCCGCGCCATCTCCTTGCGCGCCGCCCGCACGGCCGCACCGTCGACCGCCGGCGCGGCGGGCCCCGCCGACCCCGCCGGTCCGGACGGCGCCGCCGACCCCGCGCCGGCCTTCGCCTCGGCGCGGCGCCGCAGGTACTCCTCGACCCCGCCCGGCAGGTCGCGCACGGTGCCGTCGCCCAGCAGCGCCACCTGGCGGTCGGTGACGCGCTCCAGCAGGTACCGGTCGTGGCTGACCACGACCAGCGTGCCCGGCCAGCCGTCGAGCAGGTCCTCCACGGCGGCCAGGGTGTCGGTGTCCAGGTCGTTGGTCGGCTCGTCCAGCAGCAGGACGTTGGGCTCGGCCACCAGCAGCCGCAGCAGCTGCAGGCGCCGGCGCTCGCCGCCGGACAGGTCGTCCACGCGCGTCCACGCGCGCTGGGCGGTGAAGCCCAGCCGCTCCAGCAGCTGCCCGGCCGGCACGTCGCGGTCGCCGATGCGCACGTGCGAGGCGACCTCGTCCACGGCCTCCAGCGCGCGCAGCTCGCCGACCTCGTCCAGCTCGCGCACCTCCTGCGACAGGGTGGCCACCACGACCGTCTTGCCGCGCTTGACGACGCCGGCGTCCGGGCGCACGGCCCCGGTGACCAGCCCGAGCAGCGTCGACTTGCCGGCGCCGTTGACGCCGACGACGCCGACCCGGTCGCCCGGGCCCAGTCGCCACGTCACCCGGTCCAGGAGGGTGCGGCCGCCGTAGCCGACGGTGACGTCCTCGAGGTCGACGACGTCCTTGCCCAGCCGGGTGGTGGCCGTGCGGGCCAGCTCGACGGAGTCCCGCAGCGGCGGCACGTCGGCGATGAGGGCGTTGGCGGCGTCGATGCGGAAGCGCGGCTTGCTGGTGCGCGCGGGCGCTCCGCGGCGCAGCCAGGCCAGCTCCTTGCGCAGCAGGTTCTGCCGGCGCTCCTCCGTCACGGCGGCCACGCGGGCGCGCTCGGCGCGGGTGAGCACGTAGGCGGCGTACCCGCCGTCGTAGGCGTCGACGACGCCGTCGTGCACCTCCCACACGCGCTCGCACACGGCGTCGAGGAACCAGCGGTCGTGCGTGACGACGAGCAGGGCGCCCTGCCCCGCGGGCCAGCGCCCGCGCAGGTGCTCGGCCAGCCACGCCACGCCCTCGACGTCGAGGTGGTTGGTGGGCTCGTCGAGGACGACGAGGTCGTGCTCGCCCGCCAGCAGACCGGCCAGCGCGACGCGCCGGCGCTGCCCGCCGGACAGGGTGGCGATCGTCGCGTCCAGGCCGCCGACGTCGGAGGCGTCCAGGTCGCCCAGCAGGCCGGTGACCACGTCGCGCACGCGGGCCTGCGAGGCCCAGGCGTGCTCGGGCAGGTCGCCCAGCACCGCCTCGCGCACGGTGGAGCCCGGCGCCAGCGGGTCGGCCTGGGTGAGCATCCCCAGGCGCAGCCCGCCGGTGTGGGTGACGCGGCCGCCGTCCGGCTCCTGGTGCCGGGCCAGCAGCCGCAGCAGCGTGGACTTGCCGTCGCCGTTGCGGCCCACGACACCGGTGCGGTCGCCCTCGGCGACCCCCAGCGACACGCCGTCCAGCAGGGTCCGCGACCCGTGGACGACGGTCAGGCCCTCCGCGCTGACGAGGTTGGCGCCCGCCACCTCACTCCCCTCCCGCTCGGACGGCTTCGAGCACGCGCGCTCCCGGCGCGGGCCCGTCGGTGACGAGGACGGTCCCGCCGGGCCGGTCGCGGCCCAGCTCGGCCGCCAGCTCCCGCGCGTGCGCCGGTGAGGTCGCCAGCAGCGCCACCGTGGGGCCGGACCCGGACACGACGGCACCGGCGGCGCCCGCGGCGCGGCCGGCCTCCAGCGTCACCGCCAGCTGCGGGGCCAGCGAGAGCGCGGCCTCCTGCAGGTCGTTGTCGAGAGCGGCGCCCAGGGCGCGCGGGTCGCCGGAGCGCAGGGCGCGCTCGACGGCGTCCAGGCGCGGCTCCTCCAGCCGGCCGGGGCGGTCGGCGCGCAGGCGGTCCAGCTCGGCGTAGACGGCGGGCGTGGCCAGCCCGTCGCCGGCCAGGACGAACACCCACGAGAAGCGGGCGGTGGTCATCACGGGCGCCAGCTGCTCGCCGCGACCGGTGCCCACGGCGGTGCGCCCGTGCAGCGCGAACGGCACGTCCGAGCCCAGCTGCGCGCCCAGCTCGGTCAGGGCGGGCAGCCCCAGGCGGGTCTGCCACAGCGCGTCGCAGGCCACGAGGGCGGCGGCCGCGTCGGCGGACCCGCCGGCCATGCCGCCGGCCACGGGCACCGCCTTGTCGATCGTCAGGTGGACGTCGTCGGGCACCCCGGTGCGCTCGGCGAGCAGGCGGGCGGCGCGCACGGCGAGGTTGGTGCCGTCCAGCGGCACGGCGGAGGCGTCCACGCCCGGCCGCGGGCGCACCTGCACCGTGGTCCCGTGCCCGGGCGCGGCGCGCTCGGCGGTGACGTCCTCGGCGAGGGCGAGGGCCTGGAACACCGTGACGAGGTCGTGGTAGCCGTCGTCGCGGCGCGGGCCGACCTCCAGCAGGAGGTTGACCTTGGCGGGGGCGCGGGCGGTGACGGCCGCGCCGGGGGTCCTCGGCACGGTCGTCGACCCTACGGCGTCGCCGGGGGTGCCCCCGCCGCCGCGGCGATCCGGGCGAAGTCCGCCACGGCCAGCTGCTCCCCGCGCGCGCCGGGGTCGACGCCGGCGGCGCGCAGGGCGGCCTCGGCGGCCGGGGCGGACCCGGCCCACCCGGCCAGCGCGGCGCGCAGCGTCTTGCGGCGCTGGGCGAAGGCGGCGTCGACGACGGCGAAGACCTCCTCGCGGGTCGCCGTCGTCGCCGGCGGCTCGCGCCGCTCGAGGGCCACGAGGCCGGAGTCCACGCGCGGGACGGGCCAGAAGACCGCCGGCGGCACGGACCCGGCGCGACGGGCAGCGGCGTACCAGGCGGTCTTGGCGCTGGGCACGCCGTAGGTGCGGCTGCCGGGCGGCGCGACGAGCCGGTCGGCGACCTCGGACTGCACCATGACCAGCGCCCGCCGCAGCGTCGGGAAGCGCTCCAGCATCGTCAGCAGCACGGGGACGGCCACGTTGTACGGCAGGTTCGCCACGAGGGCGGTGGGCGCGGGGCCCGGCAGCTCCGCGACGTCGAGGGCGTCGGCCAGGACGACCTCCAGCTGCGCGCCCGGGCGGGCCCGGGCGGCGGCCGTGGCGGGCAGCTCGGCGGCCAGGACGGGGTCGACCTCGACGGCCACGACGCGGTCGACGGCCTCCAGCAGGGCCAGGGTCAGCGACCCGAGGCCCGGCCCGACCTCCACGACGACGTCGTCGGGGGCCAGGCCGGCGACCCGGACGATGCGGCGCACCGTGTTGGCGTCGACGACGAAGTTCTGGCCGAGCGTCTTGGTGGGCCGCACCCCCAGGCGCCCGGCGAGCTCGCGCACGTCGGACGCCGTGAGGAGCCCCGAGGGACCGGGGCCGGTGGGGGTCAGAGCCTCTTGCCGCACACGGGCCATTGTCCGGCACCGGCGCGCTGGTACAGCATCTTGGCCCGCAGGGTCTGCTCGGAGGCCGACGCCTGGCTGGGCAGGCCGCTGCCGCCGACGGCGCGCCAGGTGGAGACGCTGAACTGGTACAGGCCGTGGTACTTGCCGCTGGCCGAGACGATCGAGGGGTCGCCGCCGGACTCGCACTGGGCCAGGGCGCCCCAGTTCAGGCCGTCGACGCCGCCGCCGACGTTCCCGGACGTCGCGGGGGCGGGGGCGGGACGCGCCTTGGTGCCCACGCGCACGACCTCCTCGACGGGGGCCACGTCGACGACCTCGCCCACGGGGACGTGCTCGACGCGGACGCCGTCGCGCAGGACGTCGTCGAAGGTGACGGTCTTGGAGCCGTCGACGCCGGCCGTGACGACCTCGCGCTCGCCCTCGAACATCTCGCCGGTGCGCTCGGTGCGGCTGCCGTGCGGGACCGGGTGCACCTCGGTGCTGCTGACGCGGTCCACGCGCACGACCTGCACGCGCAGGTCCGGGGTGACGCGGGTGGCCGGGTCGAGCGAGACCTCGTCGCCCTCGCGGACCTCCACGCCGGCCTCGGCCAGCAGGGCGGCCACGTCGGCGGCGGTGGTGGTCAGGGCGCGCTCGGCGCCGTCGGCGGCCACGACGACGGGCTTGGGGGTGACGACGTCCAGGGCCAGGCCCTCGCGGCCCAGGGCCTGCGAGCGGGAGGCGGACAGCTTCGCGCCGTCGGCGCGCACGCCCAGGTCGGCCAGCGCGTCGTCGACGGTGAGCGCGGTGGTCCAGTAGGTGCGCTCCTCCCCGTCGACGGTGAGGGTGAGCTGGCGGCCGTAGCGCACGACGATCTCGTCGCCGTCGGACAGCTGCGCGTCGGGGGCGGGGGCGACGAGGTCGTGCTCGCCGAGGACGACGCCCTGGGCGTCCAGCACGGCGCCGACGGTGCCGGCGAAGGTGCTGATCTCGGTGGTGGTGCCGTCCGCGTCGAGGACGACGTCCTTGTCGAACGCGGTGAAGGCGACGGTGCCGCCGACGACGGCGGCCAGGGCGGTGCCCCCGGCGGTGAGGCGGACGGTCCGGCTGGACCGGGAGAGCAGGGCGCGCAGCTGCACGGAGGATCCTTCGACGAGGTGCCCGGGCACGAGCGCGGGCAGACCGTCACGAGGGGACCCCCGTCCCCGCGTCGGCCCCGCACCTGCTGGTGCGGTCGCCCGGCCGCCTCGATCCGGCCGACAGCGCGGGACCGTAACCGGCCCGGTACCCGCCCGACAAGTCCTCGTGATCGGCGGGGGCGCGCTCCCCCGCCCGGACAGGTGCTCCCCTCCTCCTCGACCGCAGGTCAGGGCACCTGTGGCCCCCGCCGGCGTGAGACGTGTCACGCCGCGGTCACGACGCGATCACGGGGTGGTCCGCGGGGTGGTCCGCGGGCCGGTCACCAGGGGCCGTAGACGGCCTCCGTGGTCGCCGCCAGCTGCCCGCACAGCTCCTCCAGGTCCGCCCCCAGCACGGCGGCCATCGCGCGGACCGTGTGCGGCACGAGGTAGCCGGCGTTGGGGCGGCCGCGGTGCGGCACCGGCGTCAGGTAGGGCGCGTCGGTCTCGACCATGACCCGCTCGCGCGGCGCGGCGCGCAGGGCCTCGCGCAGCGGCTCGGCGTTCTTGAACGTCACCGTGCCGGCGAAGGACAGGTAGTAGCCGGCGTCGGCGCACACCCGCGCCATGGCCGCGTCGCCGGAGAAGCAGTGGAAGACCGTGCGCTCCGGCGCCCCCTCCTCGGCCAGCACGCGCAGGACGTCCTCGTGGGCGTCGCGGTCGTGGACCTGCAGCGCCAGGCCCAGCTCCTTGGCCATCGCGATGTGCGCGCGGAAGGACCTCTCCTGCAGGTGCCACTGCTCGGGCGGGGTGCGGAAGTGGTCCAGGCCCGTCTCCCCCACCACCCGCACGCGCGGGTGGCGGGCGAGCTCGCGGACCTCGGCCAGCGCCGCCTCCAGCGCGCCGTCGGCGACGAGCTGCGGCACCTCGTTGGGGTGCAGCGCCACCCCGCCGAGCAGCTGCGGGTGGCGCTCCAGGGCCCCGACGGTCCAGCGGGCGGCGGGCAGGTCGCAGCCGATCTGCACGGCCCGCCCCACGCCCACCGCGGCCCCCGCCGCCAGGAGCTCGGCGACGACCGCGTCGGACTCCTCGGAGTCCAGGTGGGTGTGGTTGTCGGGGACGTCCACCGGCAGCGGCTCGGGCGCCGGCGGGCGTCCCCGCTCGCGCTCGGGGCTCACGCGCCGCCCGCCAGCCGGGCCAGCTCCTCCTCGACCACCGCGTCGATGTCCAGCTTGGTGAACACCGGCGTCGGCGCCGCCACGGGAGTGCCGGGCACGACGGGGTGCGAGGCCCACTCCGGCAGGGTCTCGCCGCGGCGGTAGTCGCCGGTGAGGACGGGGTAGGCGCGGGTGGCGTCGTCCAGGTCGGTGACCTCGCGCAGCTGCGGCAGCGGGGAGACGGTGCCGGTGCCGCCCAGGGCCTCGTGCACGGCCTGCGCCGAGTGCGGCAGGAACGGCGAGAGCAGCGTCCGGCAGTCCGAGACGGCCTGCGCGGTCACGTGCAGCACCGAGCGCATCCGCTCCGGGTCGGAGTTCTTGATCTTCCAGGGCTCCTGCTCGGTGAGGTACTTGTTCACCTCGCCGACGACCCGCATCGCCTCGGCGACCGCGGCGCGCTGGCGGTGCGCCTCGATGAGGGAGCCGACGGTGCCGAACCCGGCGCCGGTGGTGGCCAGGACCGCGCGGTCGGCGTCGGTGAGCTCCCCGCGCTCGGGGACCGATCCGACGTTCTTGGCGATGAGGCTGGCCGTGCGGTTGACGAGGTTGCCCCAGCCGGCGACGAGCTCGGAGTTCGTGCGGGTCGCGAACTCCTGCCAGGTGAAGTCCGCGTCGCTGTTCTCCGGGCCGGCCGCGGAGATGAAGTACCGCAGGGCGTCCGGCTGGTAGCGGGCCAGGACGTCGCGCACGTAGATGACGACGCCGCGGCTGGAGGAGAACTGCTTGCCCTCCATCGTGAGGAACTCGCTGGCCACGACCTCGCTGGGCAGGTTCAGCGCGCCGTACGGGCCCGGCGCGCCGCCGGCGGCGCCGCGGCCGTCGTAGGCCAGCAGCTCGGCGGGCCAGATCTGGGAGTGGAAGGTGATGTTGTCCTTGCCCATGAAGTAGTACGACCGCGCGGACGGGTCGGTCCACCAGGCGCGCCAGGCGTCGTCGTCGCCGGAGCGGCGGGCCCACTCCACCGAGGCGGACAAGTACCCGATGACGGCGTCGAACCACACGTACAGCCGCTTGGCGGGGTTGTCCTCCCAGCCGGGCAGCGGCACCGGGATCCCCCAGTCGATGTCGCGGGTCATGGCCCGCGGCTTGAGGTCCTCCAGCAGGTTCTGCGAGAACTTCAGCACGTTCGGGCGCCAGCGGCCCGTCTCCGCGCGCGTCTGCAGCCAGGAGCCCAGGGCGTCAGCCAGCGCGGGCAGGTCCAGGTAGAAGTGCTCCGTCTCCACGAACACCGGGGTCTCGCCGTTGATGCGGCTGCGCGGGTTCTTCAGCTCGATCGCGTCGAGCTGGTTGCCGCAGTTGTCGCACTGGTCGCCGCGCGCGCCGTCGAACCCGCAGATGGGGCAGGTGCCCTCGACGTACCGGTCGGGAAGGGTGCGCCCGGTGGACGGGGAGATGGCGCCCATGCCCTTCTTCGCCACCATGTAGCCGTTGCGGTGCACGGTGCGGAACATCTCCTGCACCACCGCGTAGTGGTTGCGCGTGGTCGTGCGGGTGAACAGGTCGTAGGACAGGCCCAGGGCGTGCAGGTCCTCGGCGATGACGCGGTTGTACCGGTCGGCGAGCTCCTGCGGGCCGACGCCCTCCTGCTCGGCCTGCACGAGGATCGGGGTGCCGTGCTCGTCGGTGCCCGAGACCATCAGGACGTCGTGACCCGCCATCCGCATGTACCGGCTGAACACGTCGGAGGGGACGCCGAAGCCGGCGACGTGGCCGATGTGGCGGGGGCCGTTGGCGTAGGGCCAGGCCACCGCGGACAGGACGTGGGTCATGCCCCGATCCTAGGGGCGGGGCCGGCGGCCCTCCCGGTCCGCGCCCCGGCGCGCGCCCCGACGGGCGCTCCGGCGGGCGCGTGTCGGAGGCGGGTCGTAGCGTCGGCGCCGTGGCTGACGACACCGAGAACACCGCCCCCGACCCGACGCAGAACGCCGAGAAGGACCCGGAGACCTGGGTCACCGGCGACGAGCCGATGACCGGCCCGCAGAAGAGCTACCTGGAGACGCTGGCCCGCGAGGCCGGGCAGGAGCTGCCCGGGGACCTCACCAAGGCGAAGGCGTCCGAGATGATCGACGAGCTGCAGCAGAAGACCGGCCGCGGGCAGTAGCCGTGGGCGCACCGGCGCCGGCGTCCCGCCTCGTGCAGGTGGTCGTGGACGCGCGCGACCCGTGGGCGCTGGCGCACTGGTGGCGCCGCGCGCTGGACTGGCGGGCCGGGTACACCGACGACCACGAGGCCGACGTCGACCCGCCCGAGGGCGAGCCCGGCGTCGGCCTGGTGTTCGTGCCCGTCGACCCGCCGTCGCCCGGGCGCCAGCGCCTGCACCTGGACCTCGACACCTCCTCGGTGGCCGAGCAGCGGCTCGTGGTGGCCGAGCTGCTCGACCTGGGCGCCCGGCGCCTGGACGTGGGGCAGGGCGAGGTGCCGTGGGAGGTGCTGGCCGACCCGGAGGGCAACGCCTTCTGCGTGCTGGACCCGCGCCCGGAGTACGACGGCAGCGGCCGGGTGGCCGCGCTGGTCGCCGAGGCGCGCGACCCGCACGCCCTGGCCGCCTTCTGGCGGGCCGCCTCGGGCTGGGAGCCGGTGCGCACCAGCGACGACGTGGTGGCGCTGCGCGCCGCCGGGGGCGGCCCCCACCTGGAACTGGTGCGCTCGCCGCACCCGCACGGGGGCAAGAACCGCTGGCACCTGGACCTGCGGCCCGTGCGCGCCGCCGGCCGCGACGCGGCGCTGCGCGAGCTGCTGGCCCGCGGCGCCCGGCGCGCCGACGTCGGTCAGGGCGAGGTGGCCTGGGACGTGCTGGCCGACCCGGAGGGCAACGAGTTCTGCCTGCTGGCCGGCCCGGTGGACTGAGGCGTCGGCCGCCCGCGGAACGCGGGGTCCATCCGCGGCAGGAACCAGCCCACGAGCGGCCCGATCCCCAGGGCGAAGGCGACGGTGCCGGCGCCCACGTCCCCGCCGAGGACCCAGCCGACGGCCAGCACCGTCAGCTCCACGAAGGCGCGGCACTGCCCCACGGGGCGGCCGGTGCGCGCGTGCAGGCCCGTCATGAGGCCGTCGCGCGGTCCGGGGCCCAGCCGCGCGCCCAGGTACAGGCCGCTGGCGAAGGCCAGCAGCACCAGGCCCGCCGCGAACAGCGGCACGCGCAGCAGCAGCGGGCCGGGCGGGGGTACGACGGTGACGGTCGCCTGGATCACCGTGCCCAGGAGCAGGACGTTGAGGACCGTGCCGGGCCCGGGCCGCTGACGCAGCGGCACCCACAGCAGCAGCACGGCCAGGCCGATGACGACGGTCAGCCAGCCGACGCCCGCGCCCGTCAGGCGGGACACCCCCTGCGCCAGCACCGTCCACGGGCCCACGCCCACGGCGGCCTGGACCATGAGGCCCTCGGCGACGCCGAACAGGCCCAGGCCGACCAGGAGGCGGCTCCAGCGCAGGAGTGGACTCGTCACCAGGAGATTGGACCGCTCGGAATCCGTGACCGGTAGGGCCAATCCGCGTACGGTGGCCTGGTGACCACGGGCCCGCGCTCCCTCGTGGCCCTGCTCGACGGCTGGCGCGACAGCGGTGGCCCGGCCTTCCGGGCGCTGGCCGCCCGGGTGCGGCTGCTCGCCGTCGACGGGCGCCTGGCCTCCGGCAGCAGGCTGCCCGCCGAGCGGGAGCTGGCCGGCGCGCTGGGGGTCAGCCGCACGACGGTCAGCGCGGCGTACGCGGCGCTGCGCGAGTCCGGCCACCTCGTCAGCGTGCGCGGGTCGGGCAGCGTCGTGCAGCTGCCGGGCCCGCGCGCGCGGGACCCCGAGGTGCCGGGACCCCTGGACCTGACCCGCGCGGTGCTGCCGTGCGCGCCGCAGGTGCACGGGGCGGCGGTGCTGGCCGCGGCCGACCTGCCCTCCGCCACGGGCCCCGACCGGCCGGGTGGCGGCTACGACCTCGTGGGGCTGCCGGAGCTGCGCGCGCTGCTGGCCGCCCGCTACACCGCGCGCGGCCTGCCGACGCGCCCGGAGGAGGTCCTGGTCACCCTGGGCGCGCAGGCCGCGATCGGGCTGCTGGCGCGCACGTGCACCTCCCCCGGTGACCGGGTGCTGGTGGAGTCGCCCTCCTACCCGCACGCCCTGGACGCCGTGCGCGCCGCGGGCGCGCGGCCGGTGACCGTCCCGGTGCGCGCGGCGACGGCCCGCGAGGCCGGCGGCTGGGACGCCGACGCGCTGGAGCAGGCGTTCGCCCGCGCCCGGCCCGCACTGGCCCACCTCATGCCGTCCTTCCACAACCCCACGGGCGCCGTCATGCCGGAGGAGCTGCGCCGGCGCGTCGTCGAGCTGGCGCGCCGGTACGGCACCCGGCTGGTGGTGGACGAGACGACCGCCGAGCTGGCCGTCGACGGGCCCGCGCCCGGCCCCTTCCCGGCCGACGTGGTCCACGTGGGCACGGTCGCCAAGACGCTGTGGGGCGGGTTGCGCATCGGCTGGGTGCGCGCGGACGCCCGCCTGGTGCGGCACCTGGCGCAGCACCGCTCCCCCTGGGAGCTGGGCACCCCGGTCCTGGAGCAGCTCCTGGTCGCGCGGGCGCTGCCGCACCTGGACGACGTCCTGGCCGACCGGCGCGAGCAGCTGCGCGCCGGGCGCGACACCCTGCTGCGGCTGCTCGCCGGGGCGGTGCCCGAGTGGGAGCTGCCACGCGTCGACGGCGGGTTCTGCGCCTGGGTGAACCTGGGCGCGGAGGCCAGCAGCGCCCTGGTCACCGCGGCCGCGCGCCGCGGGCTGCAGCTGACCGCGGGACCGCGCTTCGGGGTCGACGGCGCGTTCGAGCGGTTCCTGCGCGTGCCGTTCGGCCACCCGCCGGGGGTGCTGGAGCGGGCGGTGCCGCTGCTGGCCGCGGCGTGGGCGGAGGCCCGCACCGCCGACCGCCCCCCGCTCGCCGTCGCCGACGTCGTGTGAGGACGCGGCCGGGGCCAGCGGGTCAGGAGCGTCCGGCCCGTGGGCGGGGGCGGCGCGGCGGGACGTCCAGCGTCGGGATGGCACGCAGGAGGAAGCGGTCGAAGTGGGGGACGGTGAAGGCCGCGTAGCCGTGCTGCGGGGTCCAGAGGAGTCCCATGCTGATCAGTTCCGCTCGCGTCGGGCCGAGGTTGGTGGAGGTCCGCCCCATGACCTCGGCCACGTCAGCGGCTTTCTGAGCGGCGGGCCCCAACTGCGCCATCGCCCGCAAGTAAGCGCGCTGCAGCTCGGTGGTGCGGTCCAGCCGCACCCGGAAGAACGACGCGTCCAGCTTCGCCTCGTACGCCGGGACCGCGGCACGGATGTCGTCGAGACCGATCTCAGGACCTCGCGCGACGGTCCACACCGCGTAGCCGAGCTCCTGGACGAAGTACGGGTACCCGCCCGTGATGGAGACCGCGTCGTCCAGCGCGGCGGTGCTGTACGTGATCCCTTCCTCAGCTGCGGGTCGCGCCAGGGCGCTCTTGGCGTCGTCGTCGTCGAGGTTGCCGATGCTGGGGAACTTGAAGAGCCGCTCGGCGTAGGACTTGGCGTCTCCGGCGAGCTCAGCGATCTGCGGCAGTCCAGCGCCGACCAGGGTGATGGGCAGTTTCCGCTGCACCATCTTGTGCAGCGCCTGGATGAGCGCCTCGAGCTGCACCTTGCTCAGGAACTGGACCTCGTCGAAGAGCAGGACGACGCCTCGCTCCTGCTCCTCGGCCGCCTCGCCGAGCGCCAGGAAGACGTCTGTGAGGTCCATGGCCAGATCGGCGTGGTCGGCGAACCCCTCAGCCGCCTCGACGTCCGTCCCGGCGGTGACCGTGCCCGCGGCGTCGACCGAGAGGCTGAAGGACTTCAGCACGGCAGCGGCGTGGCGGAGCCGATCGGTCCAGCGCACCCGTGGCGACAGCTGCAGCAGGGCAGCCCGCAGACGGGACGAGATGTCCCGGCGGAAGTCCGCTTCGTCGTGCTTGCTCACCTCCTGCTCGACGACGACCCACTCCTGCGCCAGTGCCTTGGTGCGGAACTGCCCCAGCAGGACGGTCTTGCCGACTCCGCGCAAGCCGGTGATGATCATCGACTGCTCGGTGCGACCGCGGGCCAGACGGGCCAGCAGCAGGTCGAAGGAGTCGAGCTGGTCATCACGGCCGACGACGGCCTCCGGCTCAGCACCCGCGTTCGGGGTGTACGGGTTGGTGAGGGCTCGCACACGCACAGCTTAGCCAGCTTAGTCAGCTTTATCTGGCGAAGATAAAGTCTTGTGGTGATGCTTCTTCCAGCGAGCCCTTCCCCAGACTCGGACCGGGCCGGTCCAGCTGGAGAGGCTCGAAGGAGATCGACGTCGCGCGCTCACCCCTCGCCGGGCAGCAGGAGCAGCTTGCCGGTGGTGCGCCGGCCCTGCAGGTCCTCGTGGGCGCGGCGGGCGTCGGCCAGGGGGTAGGTGCCGCCGATCCGCACGTCGAGGCGGCCGGCGGCGATCCAGCCGAACAGGTCCTCGCAGCGGGCGAGCAGCTCCTCGCGGGTGCGCGTGTAGGAGGCCAGCGTGGGGCGGGTCAGGAACAGCGAGCCCCCCGTGTTCAGCCGCTGCACGTCGAAGGGCGGCACCTGCCCGCTGGAACCGCCGAACAGCACCATCAGCCCGCGCGGGCGCAGGGCCTCCAGGCTGGCGTCGAAGGTGTCCTTCCCGACGCTGTCGTAGACGACGTCGACGCCGCGGCCGCCGGTCAGCTCGCGGGCCCGGGCGGTGGCGTCGGCGTAGCGGACGACCTCCAGGGCGCCGGCCGCGCGGGCCAGCTCGGCCTTCTCCTCCGTGGACGTCGTCGCGAGCACCCGCCCGCCGCGCAGGGTGACGATCCGGGTGAGCAGCAGACCCACCCCGCCGGCGGCGGCGTGCACGAGCGCCCACGTGCCGTGCCGCACGTCGTAGGTGCTGGTGGCCAGGTAGTGCGCGGTCAGGCCCTGCAGCACCGCCGCGGCCGCCGTGCGCGCGTCCACGCCC
Source organism: Kineococcus haloalkalitolerans (assembly GCF_050871905.1). Classification (NCBI taxonomy): domain Bacteria; kingdom Bacillati; phylum Actinomycetota; class Actinomycetes; order Kineosporiales; family Kineosporiaceae; genus Kineococcus; species Kineococcus haloalkalitolerans. The sequence goes on along the minus strand of NZ_JBJLSH010000031.1, from coordinate 34,512 downwards.
TCCGGGACGGGGACGAGCTCGGCGGCGTCGACGACGACGCGCTGCGCGTAGCTGCCGGGCGCCTCCTTCCACGCCACCAGCTGGCCCGGCGCGAACGCGGCCGCGCCCTCACCGGCCTCCAGCACCCGGCCGGCGCCCTCGGAGCCGAGGACGGCGGGCAGGTCGAGGGGGTAGACGCCGCTGCGCCGGTAGGTGTCGATGTAGTTGACGCCCGCGGCCTCGACCTCCACGAGCACCTGCCCGGGCCCCGGCCGCGGGTCGGGCACGTCGGTGACGGTGAGGACCTCCGGTCCCCCGGTCCGGTCGATCTGCACGGCGCGCACGGCGCGATCCTGCCCGCGCGGCCGCCCGCGCGCACGCCCTGCCCGGCGCTCAGGCGGGGGCGCTCTCGCGCACGACGAGGTGGTGGGACGCGGTGACCAGCTTGGGCGGGGAGTCGTCGCCGGCCAGGCGCGCGGCGAGCAGGCCGAGGGCGAGGCGGGCGATCTCGGCGCGGTCCAGGGCCACCGTGGTCAGCGACGGGGTCGAGTACCGGGCCTCCTCCACGTCGTCGACGCCGACGACGGCGACGTCGTCGGGCACCCGGCGGCCCAGCTCGGTCAGCGCCCGCACGGCGCCGGAGGCGAGCAGGTCGTTGGCGGCGAAGACGGCGTCCACGTCGGGGCGCTCGGCCAGCAGCGCCCGGGCGCCGTCGTAGCCGTGGACGCGCTCCCACTCCGGCGTCGCCCGCAGCAGCGAGGAGTCGAAGGGCACGCCCGCGCGGCGCAGGGCCCGGCGGTAGCCGGCGACGCGCTGGGCGACCACGGGCGGGCGGTCGTCGCCCTTGTCGCCGAGGAAGGCCACGCACCGGCGGCCGGAGTCGAGCAGGTGGCGGGTGGCGGTGTCGCCGATGCCGGCGGAGTCGATGGTGACGCGGTCGAGGCCGACGCCCTCGCCGTTCTCGCCGATGACGACGGCCGGGGTGGTGTCGCGCCGGCGGGAGAGCTCCTCGACGGGGATGGTCAGCGGCACGAAGACGAGCCCGTCGACCATGCGGACGGGGAAGCCGTCGCTGACCTCGCGCTCGCGCTCGAGGTCGGCGTCGGTCTGCTCGACGATGAGGGTCAGCCCGCGCTCGCGGGCGGTGCGCACCAGTTCGGAGGTCAGCTCCCCGTAGTAGGAGCTGGTGACGTTGGGCACCGCGAGGGCGACGAGGCCGCTGCGGCCCTGCCGCAGCTGGCGGCCGATCCCGTTGGGGCGGTAGTCGAGCTGGTCGATGACCGCGCGCACGCGCGCGCGCATCTCGGGCCGGACGTGCGGGTGGTCGTTGACGACGTTGGACACCGTCTTGATCGACACACCCGCGGCAACAGCCACATCACGCAGCGTCGTCGCTCGGGCAGTGGGCACCCGCGCATCATCGCACCCGCTCCGCGCTGGCCGCTTGACCTTCCGGCCGAGTGCGTGTTCCATGCGTTCAACGTTGTAAAGCAGATGGCCCGGAGGTCGAGGATGACCCGCACCACCCCCTCGCGCAGGTCCGTCCTGCGCGCAGCGGGACTCGCCGCGGCCGGTGCCGGCACGGTGGGTCTCGCCTCCTGCGCGACCCCCGTCGTCGGGACCGCCGCCGGCACCGAACTGGCGTACTGGAACTTCTTCACCGGCGGCGACGGCGAGCGGATGGTCGACCTCGTCAACGCCTACCGCTCCGAGGCGCCGGACGTCACCGTCACCGACACCACGCTCATGTGGGGCGCGCCGTACTACACCAAGCTGGCGATGGCCTGCGCCGGCGGGCGCGCGCCCGACCTGGCCTCGATGCACCTGTCGCGGTTGCCGGCCTTCGCCGCGCACCTGCTCGACCCGTTCGACCTCGACGAGCTCGAGGCCCGCGGGATCAGCGCCGACTCCTTCCCCGCACCGGTGTGGGACAGCGCCACGGTCGACGGCCAGCTGTTCGCCCTGCCGCTGGACACCCACCCGCTGGTCCTCTACGTGAACACCGACCTGTGCGACCGGGCGGGCCTGCTCGACGGCGATGGGCAGCTCGTCGACCTGGGCTCCCCCGAGGCGTTCCTCGACGCCGGGCGGCGCCTGGCAGAGGTCACCGGTTCCACCGGCATCTCGTGGGCCGCCGCCGACGGGCTGGCGAGCTGGATGCTGTTCTGGTCGCTGTACCGCCAGCAGGGCGGGAACATCGAGCTGCCCGTCGGCGGCAGCGCGCAGGTGGACCGCGAGGCGATGGTCTCGACGTTCTCCTTCCTGCGCGACATGACCGACGGCACCGTCTGCTCGCCCACCCTCGACGGACCGGCCGCGCCGGCCGTGTTCGCCAGCGAGCAGGCCGGGCTGTTCATGCTCGGCCCCTGGGAGATCGTCACGGCGCAGACCGCGGGCATCCCGTTCACGATGGTGCAGTTCCCGGCCGTCTTCGGCGACACCCCGTACGTCCGCGCCGACAGCCACAGCTTCGTGCTGCCCCGCCAGTCCTCCCTGGACCCCGCCCGGCGCTCGGCCGCCTACGACATGGCGGCGTCCATGCTGCGCAACAGCGACACCTGGGCGCAGGGCGGTCACATCCCGGCCCTGCAGGACGTCGTGCAGAGCGCGGAGTACCAGGAGCTGCAACCGCAGGCGAACTACGCCGGCGCCGCGGAGGTCGTCGAGTTCGACCCGGTCGCCTACTTCTCCGGTTCCGGGTCGCAGCTGATGTCCTACGGGGGGCAGCTCGTCCTCGGCGTCTGCACGCGCGCGCAGACCCCCGAGCAGGCCACCGACGCCCTCGTCACCTGGCTCGACCAGCAGCTCGCCATCCCCAGCCCGGTCTGACCGGCCCGCTCCCCGAGGTACACCGAGGTACACCCATGGCAACCACCACGAGCGGGCGCACGGTCGTCCCGCCGCCGCGGACCAGCAGGCCGCGCCGCACGCCGTCGCTCGCGACGAACCGCGGCGGGTTCTGGTTCGTCCTCCCCTTCCTCCTCGTCTACGCCGCCTTCACGGTCTTCCCGGTGCTCTACGGGTTCGGGATGAGCTTCTTCAACGTCAGCCTGGCCGGCGCGGCGCCGTCCTTCGTCGGGCTCGACAACTACGCCGAGATGCTCGGCGACGCCCGGGTGTGGCAGACGCTCGGCGTCACGCTGCTGTTCACCGTCCTGTCGACGGTGCCGCTCATCCTGGTCGCGCTCGTCATGGCGCTGCTCGTGCACACGGGCGCCAAGGGGCAGTGGTTCTGGCGGTTCTCCTTCTTCGCGCCGTTCCTGCTCCCGGTCTCGACCGTGGTGCTCGTCTGGAACTGGCTCATGCAGGGCGACTTCGGCTTCCTCAACAACGTGCTCGGCGCGGTCGGCCTGCCGGCCGTCGGCTGGCTCACCGACGAGTCCGTCGCCCTGCTGTCGGTCGTCCTCATCACGGTGTGGTGGACCGTCGGCTTCAACTTCCTGCTGTACCTGTCGGCCCTGCAGGCCATCCCCGAGTCGGTCTACGAGGCGGCGTCGCTGGACGGCGCCGGCGGCTGGCGCAAGACCGTCTCCATCACGCTGCCGCTGCTGCGCACGACCACCGTGCTCGTCCTCATCCTGCAGGTGCTGTCGTCGCTGAAGATCTTCGACCAGGCCTACATCCTCTTCGGCGGCTCCGGCGGCCCCGGTGGGCGGGCCGCCCCGATCCTGCAGTACGTCTACGACACCGGGTTCGTGAACTACCGGCTCGGGTACGCCTCGGCCGTCTCCTACATGTTCTTCGCCCTCATCATCGTCGTGTCGGTCGCCCAGTTCGCGATCAGCCGCCGCCGCGGGAGGACCTCCGCATGACCACCCTCACCACCGCCGCCCCCGACGAGGCGCCGGCCGGCCGGACCGACGGCGGGCGGGTGCAGCACCGCTCCACGCTCTCGCGCGCCCTGGTGCTCACGGCCCTCGCCGTCGTCGCCGCCCTGTGGCTGGCGCCGCTGGCCTGGGCGCTCATCACCTCGCTCAAGCCCGAGTCGGAGACGACGAACGTCCCGCTGGAGCTGGTCCCCGAGACGGGCTTCACCGGCGCCGCGTACTCCTCGGTGCTGTCGAACGACAACCTCATCACCTGGTTCGTGAACTCCACGCTGGTGGCGGTCGTCGTCACGGTCCTGACCGTCGCCGTCTCCGCGCTGGCCGCCTACGGCTTCTCCCGGTGCAGCTTCCGCGGCCGGGGCCTGCTGTTCGGCCTCGTCGTCGCCGGGATCATGGTGCCGCCGCAGATCCTCATCGTGCCGCTGTACCAGGAGATGCTCGCCCTGGACCTCGCCGACACCTACTGGGGCATCATCCTGCCGCAGCTCGCGGTGCCCACCATGGTGTTCATCCTCAAGGCGTTCTTCGACGGCATCCCGGTCGAGCTGGAGGAGGCCGCCCGCGTCGACGGCGCGAGCTCCTTCCGGATCTTCTGGCAGATCGTGCTGCCGCTGTCCCGGTCGATCCTGGCCGCGGTCTCGATCTTCGTGTTCATCGGCGCCTGGAACAACTTCCTGTGGCCGTTCATCATCACGTCCAACCCGGACCTCATGACGCTGCCCGTCGGGCTCGTCCAGGTGCAGTCCAGCTTCGGCGTCCGCTACGCGCAGGTCATGGCCTCCGCGCTCCTGGCCGGCCTGCCCCTCATCATCGTGTTCATGCTGTTCCAGCGACAGATCATCCGCGGGGTCGCCACCACCGGCCTCGGCGGACGCTAGGCACGACCCACCACCGATCACCCCACCCCGAGAGGACGACACCGTGCGCACCGCGAAGCTCACCCTGGACCCCGGCTTCACCGTCGGCCCGGTCCCCCGCCGGCTCTTCGGCTCGTTCGTCGAGCACATGGGCCGCTGCGTCTACACCGGCATCTTCGAGCCGGAGCACCCCAGCGCCGACGAGAACGGCTTCCGCACCGACGTGCTGGAGCTGACCAAGGAGCTCGGCCCGACGGTCGTGCGCTACCCCGGCGGCAACTTCGTCTCCGGCTTCGAGTGGGAGGACTCCGTCGGCCCGCGCGAGGAGCGGCCCCGCCGCCTGGACCGCGCGTGGCGCTCGACCGAGACCAACCAGTTCGGCCTGGCCGAGTTCGACGCCTGGGCGCGCGCCGTGGACACCGAGCCGATGATGGCCGTCAACCTCGGCACCCGCGGCCTGCAGGACGCCTGCAACCTGCTGGAGTACTCCAACATCGCCTCCGGGTCGAAGTACTCCGACCTGCGCGTCGCGCACGGCTCGAAGGACCCGTTCGGCATCAAGCTCTGGTGCCTGGGCAACGAGCTCGACGGTCCCTGGCAGACCGGCCACAAGACCGCCGCCGAGTACGGCCGCCTCGCCCACGAGACCGGCATGGCGATGCGCAGCATCGACCCCGACATCGAGCTCGTGGCGGTCGGGTCCTCCAGCCGCTCGATGCCGACGTTCGGCGCGTGGGAGTCGACGGTCCTGGAGCTGTCCTACGACGCCGTCGACTACGTCTCGCTGCACGCGTACTACGAGGAGAAGGACGGCGACGTCGCCAGCTTCCTCGGCTCGGCGGTCGACATGGACCTGTTCATCGAGCAGGTCGTCGCGACGGCCGACGCCGTGCGCGCGCGCGGCAAGCACTCCAAGAAGATCAACCTGAGCTTCGACGAGTGGAACGTCTGGTACCAGTCTCGCCCGCACCACGCCCCCGGCGTCCAGCCGTGGGACGTGGCCCCGCGCGTCATCGAGGACGAGTACTCGATCACCGACGCCGTCGTCGTCGGCACCCTGCTGAACTCCCTGCTGCGCCACAGCGACCGCGTGACCATCGGCGCGCAGGCCCAGCTCGTCAACGTCATCGGCCTGCTGCGCAGCGAGCCCGGCGGCGACGCGTGGAAGCAGACGATCGCCCACCCGTTCGAGCAGGTGCGCCGCCTGGCCACGGGCGAGGTGCTGCGGGTGGCGGCCACGTCCGACAAGTACGAGTCCGACAAGTACGGCGACGTCGACGTCGTGGACGCCTCGGCCACCTGGGACGAGGAGACCTCGACCGTCTCGCTGTTCCTGGCCAACCGCGACCTGGCCGACTCCGCGAAGGTCGACGTGTCGCTGCGCGGCTTCGACGTCTCGAAGGTCGTCACGGCGAAGGTGCTGGCCGCCACCGAGGGCCAGGACCGGCACACCACGAACCTCGAGGGCGCCCACGACGCCGTGGGCCTGCGCCCGCTGCAGGACGTCACCGTCGCCGACGGCGTCGCCACCGTCGTCCTGCCGCCGCTGTCCTGGGCGGTCGTGCAGGTCGCCAAGGCCTGACGCCCTCCCGGACGCGCGAGCGCCCCGGTCCCCGCGAGGGGGCCGGGGCGCTCGCGCGCGGGCGGTGCGGCGTCAGACGCGGAAGCGGCCGACCAGGGTCTGCAGCTCGCCCGACATGCGGGTCAGCTCGGCGGTGGCGCGCTGCGACTCGGCGACCGCGTCGGTGGTGGCGCGCGCGGCGTGCGCGACCGCGTCGATGTTCGTGGCGATGCTGCCCACGCCGGCCGAGGCCTCCGAGACCGAGCGGGACATCTCGTTCGTCGTGGCGGTCTGCTCCTCCACCGCCGAGGCGATGGTGGTCTGGAAGTCGCTGATGGTGGCGATCGTCTCGGAGATCTCGCGGATGGCGGCGACGGCGCCCTCGGTGTCGGCCTGGATGGCCTCCACGCGGCGGGCGATGTCCTCGGTGGCGCGGGCGGTGCCCTGGGCCAGCTCCTTGACCTCGCCGGCGACGACGGCGAAGCCCTTGCCGGACTCGCCGGCGCGGGCCGCCTCGATGGTGGCGTTGAGGGCCAGCAGGTTCGTCTGCTCCGCGATCGAGGTGATGACCTTGACGACGTCGTTGATCTCGCGGCTGGAGGCGCCCAGCCGGGTCACCGTCTCCGTGGTCGCCTCGGCCTGGGCGACGGCGTGCGCGGCGACGCGGGCGGCCTCGGAGGCGTTCTGCGCGATCTCGCGGATGCTGACGTCCATCTCCCCGCCGCCGGCGGCGGCGGTCTGCACGCTGTGCGCGACGTCGCGGGCAGCGGAGCTGACGGCGCCGGACTGGGCGGCGGACTCGCTGGCGGCGCCGGCGATGGCCCCGGCCGTGCCGCTGAGGCGGTCGGCGGCTCCGGCCAGGTCACCGGAGCTGCGCCCGACGCCGCGCAGCGCCTCCTGCAGCGACGTCAGGGCCTCCCCGAGCGCGGTGGCCATGCGGCCGACCTCGTCGCGGGAGTCCACCTGCGGGCGCTGGGTGAGGTCACCGCCGCGCAGGGCGGTCAGCACGCGGCCGACCTCCTGCACGGGGCGGGTGATGCCGCGCGCGACGAGCACGCCGGTGCCCAGGGACAGGACGGCGCCGAGGACGGCGATGAGGACGACGAGCAGGCGCCCGCGGGAGGCCGCGTCGTCGGCGGCGCCGACGGCGCTGTCCGCGGCGGCGTCGCTGGCGGCCTGCGAGGCGCTGAGGAAGCGCTCGATGGCCTCCCAGGAGGGGGCGACGTCCTCGACGTAGACCTGCCCGGCGCGCTCGAGGTCCCCGGCCTGCCCGAGCTGCACGAGCTCCTGCTGGGCGCTCTTCCACGCCCCCCAGGCGTCCACGAGCGGCTGCAGGCGCTCGCGGCCGGCGGCGTCCAGGCCGGCGGTGTAGTCGGACAGCAGGTCGTCGACGGCCTCGACGTCGTCGCGGTAGGCCTGGTTGAAGGCCGGGGCCTGCTGGACGCCGGGCACCCAGGCGACGACGGTCGCGTCGTAGCGGGTCTTCTCCAGCGCCACCCGGAACGTGGCGGCGGTCTGCTGCTCCTGGGTCACGTCGTAGACGGCGTGGGCCTGGTCGCGGGCCTCGGCGAGCTGGGAGACCGCCACCCCCGTGACCACCCCGGTGGCCAGCAGGCCGACGACGACGGAGGAGGCGATGCGGACGGCGACGGGCGTGTCGGCGACGGCGGCGCGCAGCGTGCGGGACATGGACGGCGGCTCCTGAGCTGTGGTGCGCGGCCGCGCGGGTGCGGCGGACCGGTCCTGGTCCATCGGCAGCCGGGCGCCCGGCCTGCAGCGCGCGCTCAGATCCACCCGGCGCGGCGGGCGGCGGCCACCGCCTCGTGGCGGTTGGCGACGCCGAGCTTGCCGACGGCCGAGGACAGGTGGTTGCGCACGGTGCCGGGCGACAGGGACACCCTGAGGGCGATCTCCTCCACCTGCGCCCCGTCGGCGGCCAGCTCCAGCACGTCCGCCTCGCGCGGGGTCAGGGGGCTCTCCCCCGCCGCGATGGCGTCGGCCGCCAGCTCCGGGTCGACCCAGCGGCCACCGGCGGCGACGGTGCGGATGGCGTCGGCGAGGACGGCGCCGGAGGCGGTCTTGGGCAGGAACCCGCGCACGCCCAGCTCCAGCGCCCGCTTGAGGTAGCCGGGCCGGCCGTGGCTGGTGAGGACCATCGTGCGGCAGCCGGGGACCTGCTCGTGCAGCTGCGCAGCCACGGCCAGGCCGTCGGCGCCGGGCATCTGCAGGTCGAGGACGGCGACGTCGGGGAGCGCCTTGCGGGCGGCCGCGACGGCCTCGGGCCCGGAGGCGGCCTGGGCGACGACCTCGATGTCGTCCTGCAGGTCCAGCAGCCCGGCGACGGCGCTGCGGACGAGGTTCTCGTCGTCGGCCAGGAGGACCCGCACGCTCGCCCCGCTCACCGCTCACCTCCCCGCGGCAGCGTCGCCACCAGCGTGAACTCCCCGCCGCGGCCCGTGGCGGACAGCTCCCCGCCCAGGGGCCGCAGTCGCTCGGCGAGGCCCTCCAGGCCCGAGCCGCGGCCCGTCCCCGGGTTCGCGCCGTCGTTGACCACCCGCACCTCGACCTCCTGCCCGCCCACGGTCACCGACACCCGGCAGCGGCTGGGCACCGCGTGCCGCACCACGTTCGTCACGCCCTCGCGCACCACCCACGCCGCCGCCTCGCGGACGTCGGCGGGCACCTCGCCGAGGGACCCGGCCACCTCCACGGTGCACGGCACGCCCGCCGAGCGCAGCAGAGCGGCCGCCCCGTCCAGCTCGGCGGCCAGGTCCACGCCGCGGTAGCCGCGCACGACCTCGCGCACCTGGCGCAGCGAGTCCTGCGCGACGCGGCGCACCTCCTCGGCCCGCTCGGCGGCCTCGGGGCGCCCGCGGCGGGCCAGCTCGGCGACGAGGTCGCTGGTGACGGCGATGGCGGACAGGTCCCGGCCGACGACGTCGTGCAGGTCGCGGGCGAAGCGCAGCCGCTCCTCGGCCACGGCCAGGCGGGCCCGGTCCTGCTCGGCGCGCGCCAGCCGGCGCACCACGTCGCAGATCCACAGCGACAGCTGCGCGGTGAAGGCGACGAACAGCGCGACCACGGCCACGAGGGCCACCACGGCGCCCCAGGAGGCGGCCGGGGGGCGCGCCAGCACCCCGGCCAGCAGCCCGGCGCCCAGCGCGGCGGGCAGGTACCGGCGCGGGCCGGCCCGCCCCAGCGGCGCCGTGCCGACGAACGCGGCGGCGGCCAGGACGACGACCCGCCAGCCGGAGGCCTCCGGGCCGCCGGTGCCGGCGCCGACCGCGACGGCCAGCGCGCTCGTGCCCAGCCACGCCAGCAGGTGGCGCCGGGTGCGCGGGGCGCCGGTGATCTGCCGGTCCACCAGGACGCCCGTCGCGACGGCCTGCGCGAGGACCACGGCCAGCGCGAGCAGCCAGGCGCCCTGCCCGACGCCCTGCGCGGGCCCCTGCCCCAGCTCGGGGCGGCGGCTGAGGACGAGGAACGGGCCGATGAGCCAGATCGCCGCGAACGAGACCCGCGTGTAGACCTCGATGCGGGTCACGTCGTCCGCGGCCCGCCAGCGGCGCACCAGCGCGGCGGGCGTGGACCGCCCGCCGCGCGGCGCCGGGCTCGCTGCGGCGCCGGAGCTCTGGACGTCCGGGACGCTCACGGCGCTCACCCTGCCAGTCCCCGGTCCCGGCTCAGGCCCGCGGGGACCAGCGGAACGCCCCGCGGACGACGAGGGCCCCGGCGACGACCCAGCCGAGGGCGATCGCGGCGGGGACCGCGACACCGGCGAGGTCCGGCTCGCCGACCCAGCCGGTCCGCACGAGCTCCACGACGGGCGTCAGGGGCAGGAACTCCGCGACGCGCTGCACGGGCTCGGGCAGCAGGTCCAGCGGGACGGCCACCCCGGCGCCCAGCACGCACAGGGCGATGACGGGCAGGCTGGTCACCTGCACGGACTCCAGGTTCTTCGACCAGGTGGCCGTGGCCAGCGCCAGCAGGGACAGGACGGCGCAGCCCAGCAGAACCCCGAGCACCACGACGAGCGGGTTCGCGGGCACCGGCAGGTCCAGCACGGGCCCTCCGATCGCGACCAGCAGCAGCGTCTGGGCCAGCGTCAGGGCGACCGCCGGCGCGCAGACCGCCGCCAGCACCTCCGCATCGGCGAGCTCACCGGTGCGCAGTCGTTGCAGCACACCGGCTTCGCGGCGGGCGACGGCGGTGCTGAGGACGTTGTAGTAGACGACGAACAGCAGCAGCATCGCGATCATCAGGCCGACGCTGCGGGCGGCCACCTCGCCCGTCATCGCCCGCCCGTCGCCGACGAGCGCCAGCAGGGCGACCACGCCGACGGGCGTGAGGACCGCGTTGAACAGCAGGGTCCGGTTGCGCCGCAGCAGGAGGACCTCGGCGCGGGCCAGCGCCCACGTGCGGCGCAGCGGGCCGGTGCGGCGGGCGGGCGCGGTGGTGGTGACGACGGGCGCGGTGCTCGTGGTGCTCATCGGGCGACCTCCTGGTCGGTGGTGCGGGTCAGGGCGAGGAAGGCGGCCTCCAGGGAGGCGGGGACGGCGCGCAGCTCGGGCAGCACCAGGCGCTCGGCCTCGGCCCACGCCAGGACGGCGGACAGGGTGCGCTGCAGCTGGTCGGTGCGGACGACGACGTGCCGCGCCTCCTCGCGCACCTCCTCGCCGCGGTCCAGGACCCCGGCGGGCGGGCGCCCGGCGGCGGCGGCCCAGCGCACCTCGGCGCGGTGGCTGGCGACGACCTCGTCGAGGGTGCCCTCGGCGGCGATGCGACCGGCGTGCATGAGGGCCAGGCGGTCGGCCAGCTCCTCGGCCTCCTCCAGGTGGTGGGTGGTCAGCAGCACGGCGGTGCCGGTGGCGACCAGCTCGCGCACGAGGTCCCACACGGAGCGGCGGCTCTCGGCGTCCAGGCCCGTGGTGGGCTCGTCCAGCAGCAGCAGGTCGGGGTGGCCGAGCAGGGCGACGGCCAGGTCCAGGCGCCGGCGCTCCCCGCCCGACAGCGCCGCCAGCGGCGTGCGCAGCTTCGCGGTGAGACCGACGGCCTCGAGGACCTCGCCGACGGGGCGGCTGCGGGACAGGGTGCCCGCCCACGTGCGGGCCGCCTCCTCGACGGTCAGGTCGGCCGGCAGCCCGCCGGACTGCAGGACGACACCGGTGCGGGGGCGCACGACGCGGCGCTCGCGGACGGGGTCGTGGCCGAGCACCCGCACGCGGCCGCCGGTGGGGCGGGCCAGCCCGGCGACGACGTCGACGGTGGAGGTCTTGCCGGCGCCGTTGGTGCCGAGGAGGCCGAACACCTCGCCGGGGCGGACGGTGAAGCTGATGCCGCGCACGGCGCGGGCGCCGGAGGCGTAGGTGCGCTCCAGGTCCTGCACGTCCACGGCGGCGGGTCCGGCGCCGGGCCCGGTGGTGGTGTTCTCGAGGGCGGTGGTCACGGTTCCTCCTGCTCAAGAGGGGGTCCTGCGGGCTGCTCCCAGCCTCGCGCCGCGCCGGCGCCCGGCCCCGTGCGCGCTCTCACGAGTTCCGCGGCGCCGCGCACGGGTCACCCGTGACAGACGTCACGGGTCGGCCGGACGGGCGCGCCGCGCCGGCCGGTGCGCGAGCGCGGCCACACGGCGGCGCCGATGAGCGCCTCGAGACCGAGGCAGAGCAGCCAGGCCGTCCAGGAGCCGCCCCGGGCCGGCGGCGGCAGGGCGAACAGGTTGGCGCTGGCGTGCAGGACGACCGCGAGCAGGGCGCTGCCCCCGGTGCGCAGGTGGAGCGCCGTGTGCAGGGCGGCCGCGACCACCAGCTCGGCCAGCAGCACCGGCACCGGAGCGCCCGCGAGCGCCGTGCCCGCGGTCCACGTCAGCGGCAGGTGCCAGACGGTCCACAGCGCGGCCAGCAGCGGGGTGGCGGCCGCGGCCCCCGTCCGCTCCAGGAGCCGGGGCAGCGCCCAGCCGCGCCAGCCGGTCTCCTCGCCGACACCGTCGGTCAGGCACAGCAGGAGCAGCAGGAGCACGGCCCCGCCGATCCCGGCTCCCAGGGCCGGCGGGCGCACCGGGCCGGCCGCTCCCCCGGCCGCCAGGTGGGCGGCACCGGTCAGGCCCCAGGCGAGCGGGGGCGCGCCGAGCGCGACGGCCCACCACCGGGCCCCGACCCGCCAGCGCACCAACCGGCGGGCCAGCTCCCGCAGGCCCGGCCGCCCGCTGACCAGGGCGGCCGCGGCCACCGCGGCCGCGGCCGGCGCGTAGGACCACCCCGCTCCCAGGTCGACCGCCCAGGGGGCGTGCAGCGCGCCGCGGGTGTGCAGCGCGCGGGGCACCCACACCGCCCAGGTCGCCGCCAGCGCCAGCACCGCGAAGGTCGCCACGGGGTGGCGCCGCGCGAGGGCGAGCGTGCGGGCGGGGCGGCGGGCGGGGCGGCGGACGGAGCGGCGGGCTGCGGCGACGTGGACGGCGGGTGCGGGCACGGCCGGACCTCCTGGCGGGCGCGGCGGGACGGGGACGGCGGTGCGGCCGGGACCTCGTGCCGGCGCGCCCACCGGGACCACGGTGCGGCGGGCGCGGCAGCGCCCACCAGAGCGGACCACTGGGGGCGGGACCCAAGCGTTGCTTGGAGGTGCGGCGACGGCGGACCCACCGCCCCGGACCCACCGCCACGGACCCACCGCCCCGGACCCACCGCCGCGCCCGCCCGCACGTGCTTCGATGACCCGGTGCCGGGAGAGGCCGTGGCGGGACGGGGCGAGGGAGCGGCGCCGAGCGCTGCCCCCGTGGCCGCGCCGGGCGGGAGCGTCCCCCCGCGGCCGCCCAGGTCCCTGGACCCGCACCGGCTCATGGTGTTCCTGGAGGTCGGCCGCTCCGGGTCCCTGTCGGGCGCCGCGCGCGCCCTGGGGTGGACCCAGCCCGCGGTCAGCCAGCACGTCCGCCGCCTGGAGCGCGACCTGCGGGTCCCTCTCGTCGCCCGGCGCGGACGCGGGGTGGTCCTCACGGCCGCCGGCCGCCTGCTGCTGACCCACGCCGAGGCGGTGGCTGCCCGACTGCGGGACGCCGAGGAGGCGCTGTCCGACCTCGCCGGGCTGCGGGCCGGGCAGGTCCACCTGGCCGCCTTCCCCTCCGCCTGCGCCACCCTCGTCCCGGCGGCCGTGGCGTCCCTGGCCGCAGCGCACCCCGGCGTGGAGGTGCGGCTCAGCCAGCTGGAGCCGCCGCGGGCGGTGGAGCTCCTGGCCGGCGGCGGCTGCGACGTGGCGGTGGTCTTCGAGCACGCCGACGACCCGGCGGACACGGCCGGGACGACGAGGGTGCCGCTGCTGGAAGACCCGCTGCTGCTCGTGCTGCCCCCCGGGCACCGGTTGGCCCGGCGCGCGCGGGTGGACCTGGCCGACCTGGACGGCGAGCGGTGGGTCGCGGGCTGCCCGCGCTGCCGGGAGCACCTGCTGCGCAGCGCCGCCCGCGCCGGGTTCACCCCCGACGTGCAGCACAGCACCGACGACTACGTGGTCGTGCAGTCCCTCGTGTCCACCGCAGGCGCGGTCGCCCTCCTGCCCTCCCTGGCGCTGCGGGCGCACCGCGCGCCGGGCATCGAGGTGCGCCCACCGGCCGTGCCGGTGACCCGCGCGGTGAGCGCCCGACTGGCGCCGGAGAGCGCGCAGGTGCCCGCCGTCCGGTCCCTCGTCGACCACCTGCGCCGCGCCGCCGCGCACCTCGGCCCCGGTTGAGCCGCGCACCTCCTACCACTGCTTGGGGGTGCCTCCCAGCACGTCGCTCTGGTGGGCCGCTGGTGCGCCGCCCCACGCTGGTGCCGCACCCTTCGTCGGTCCGCCGGCCGCGCGGACCAGGGTGCCTGACCACGACCAGGAGGGTCCGTGCGCACCATCGGGATGCTGGGCGGGATGAGCTGGGAGTCCACCGCGGAGTACTACCGGCTGGCCAACGAGCTGGTGCGCGAGCGCCTGGGCGGGCTGCGCTCCGCGGAACTGCTGGTGCGCTCGGTCGACTTCGCGCGGATCGAGCGGTTGCAGGCCGCGGGCGACTGGACCGGGGCGGGGCGGGTCCTGGCCCGGGAGGCGGCGGCCCTGGAGGCCGGCGGGGCGGACCTGCTCGTGCTGTGCACGAACACGATGCACGAGGTCGCCGGGGCGCTGCAGGAGGCGGTGGACGTCCCGCTGCTGCACATCGTGGACGTGACCGCGGCGGCGGTGCGGGCGGCCGGCGCCTCGCGCGTCGGCCTGCTGGGCACCGCGTTCACGGTGCAGCAGGACTCCTACCGCGAGCGGATGGCCGCCCACGGGGTGGAGGTCGTCGTCCCCGCGCCCGCGCAGCGCGAGCTGGTGCACCGGGTCATCTACGACGAGCTGTGCCGGGGCGTCGTGGACGCGGGGTCGCGCGCGGCGTGCCTGGCGCTCGTGGCCGACCTCGCGGCGGCGGGGTGCGAGGGGGTCGTGCTGGGCTGCACGGAGCTGGAACTGCTGCTGCGGCAGGACGACACGGACGTGCGGCTGTTCCCGACGACGCGGCTGCACGTGGAGGCGGCCGTGTCGGCGGCGCTGGAGGACGGGGGCTCCTGAACCGGGTGGCCGCCCCACCGGCGGGGGCGGCCACCGCGGGGAGGGCCGCCTAGCGCCACCAGTCGTCGCGCGCCGACGCCGGGAGCCGGCGCTTGTGCTCCGTGGCCCGGTAGCGGGCCTCGATCGCCCCCGCGACCTCGTCGCTCACGTCGCCGCCCTCGAGGTAGGTGTCGATGTCGGCGTAGCTCAGGCCGAGGTTCGCCTCGTCGGTCTGACCGGGCTGGTCGTCGAGCAGGTCGGCGGTGGGCGCCTTCTCGTAGAGCCGGGCGGGCGCCCCGAGGTGCTCGAGGAGCTGCCGGCCCTGGCGCTTCGTCAGCCCGGCGAGGGGGACGAGGTCCACGCCGCCGTCGCCGTGCTTGGTGAAGAACCCGGTGACCGCCTCGGCCGCGTGGTCGGTGCCGACCACCAGGAGGCCCTGCTCGCCGGCCACGGCGTACTGCGCCACCATCCGCAGCCGCGCCTTGACGTTGCCCTTGACGAAGTCGCTCAGCGGCTCGCCGGTGGCGGAGCGCACGTCGCGGACGACGCCGTCGACGCCGTGCTCGACGTTCACGGTGAGCCCCTCGTCGGCGGCGATGAAGCGCAGCGCGAGCTGGGCGTCCTCCTCGTCGGCCTGGACGCGGTACGGCATCCGCACCGTGACGAACCGGGCGGGGGCGCCGTCGGCGCGCGCCGCCTCCACCGCGAGCTGGCACAGCCGACCGGCGAGCGTGGAGTCCTGGCCGCCGCTGACGGCGAGCAGGTAGCCGGCCGCGCCCGCCGCCCGGAGGTACTCGCGCAGGAACGTCACGCGCCGCGCGACCTCGGCGGCGGGGTCGATGACGGGGACGACGCCGAGCTCGTCGGCGATGGCTCGCTGCTGTGGACGCACGAGCGGAGCATCCCAGCCGCCGCGCCCCGGCGACACCGGGCCGCGCGGGCCACGGGCCGACCGGGCCGGCGGTCCAGCGCAGCTCGCTGCGGTTCGTCGTCGTCTCGTCCCGCGTCCTCCCACCCCTGGGCGTGCCGGTGAGCACGGGCACCAGCGGCCGGGCGGTCGTCACGCCGGCAGCAGGCGGTGCAGTTCCGGGTCGGACACGTGCAGCACCTCGAAGGCCACCGCGTCGGCGGGCAGCCGGGCGGGCGCCGCGCTCCACAGGGTGAAGCGGACCACCTCCCACCGCGAGGGGTCCAGCCCCACCACCTGGCTGTGCACGCCGGCGCCCAGGGCGGGGGTCCGCACGTGCTCGGCGATCGCACCGGCAGGAGCCAGGTCCGCTGCGAGGGTGGACGACTCGCGAGTGGCCAGGACCGGCGTGCTCGTGGCGCCCGGCCCGCGGTGGCGGGCCAGCGCGACCCAGTGCCGCACGGCGGGCCGTCCGAAGTCGTCGACGATCGCCCGGAACGGTCCCTGCAGGAAGCGGACCATCCCGGCGGGGTCGGCCCAGAAGTAGAAGGGGGCGTACGCGTTCAGAGCGCTGCCGAAGCGACCGCGGCGGCGCACGGCGTAGGCCTTCAGGCCGAGGCCCGGGAAGTCGTCCGTCGCCCCGGCGCGCGTCGCGACGCGCCGCTCGATGGTGCCCATGTCGTAGTCGGCGGGCAGGACGATCTCGTACTGCATCACGTTCACCGCGCCTCCTCCTCGAACTCCTCCCCGGGCACGGCCAGCGCCGTGATCATCTGCACGGCACCTTCGGTGGCGTCGCGGAACGGCTGCTCGTCCCCCGCTGCGCGCGCCAGCACGTAGCCGCCCTGCACCGTGGCGACGATCGCGGCCGCGACGGCGTCCGCGTCCGGCGCAGCACGCAGTTCACCGCGCTCCTGGGCCTCGGCGACGACCTGAGCGACCCTGGTGCGCAACCACGCGAACGACTCGGCGACCGGTGCGCGCAGCAGGGGGTCGGCGAGGACTTCCGCGTCCTGGGTGTGCCGGCCGACGGGGCACCCGCGCAGGACGTCGCGCTCGCGACGCAGGTAGGACACCAACCGCTGCAGCGGACTCCCCCCGGCACCGAACAGCGCCTCGGCGCCGGCGCGCTGCTCGTGGGCCGTGCGCTCCAGGGCGGTGCGGGCGAGGTCGCCCTTGCCGTTGAAGTGGTGGTACATGCTGCCCTGGCCGGCGCCGGCCCGGTCCTGGATGGCCTTGGGGCTGCAGGCGCTGTAACCGCGTTCCCACAGCAGGTCCTGAGCGCTGGCGATGAGCCGGGTCCTCGCGTCCACTCCGGTACTGTACATACTCGTCGGTACAGCAGTCGAGGCAGTTCCGGTCCCGACCTCGGGAGCAGATGACCACGAGGTCGAGCGCCGGCCGGTCGCCGACGTGGTCCCGGCCAGCTCTCGACCGGGCCGCTCCCCACCCCCCGAGGCTCCTGACCTCGTCGCGCGCACGGTCCGCAACGCCCCGCTGAACGCTCCAGGAGGGAGTCCGAAGCCATGAGCGACGACAGCGCTCTCGACCTCGACAGCATCGTGGACAGCGCACGAGCCGCCCGCCACCGGATCCGCGCGCACCTGCGCCGCACGGCGCTGGAGCCCTCCCCGGCCGCACGGACGCTCAACGGCGCCGACGTCCTGTTCAAGCACGAGCACCAGCAGGTGACGGGGAGCTTCAAGCCGCGCGGCGCGCTGACCAAGCTGTCGGCGATGTCGCCCGCCGAAGCCGACCGGGGCGTCGTCGCGCCGACCGCCGGGAACCACGGCATCGGTGTGGCGTACGCGGGCGCGCGGATCGGCGTCCCCGTCTCGGTGTACCTGCCCGCGTCCGCCGACGAGAGCAAGCGTCGTCAGATCGAAGCCCACGGCGCCACCGTGAAGGAGTTCGCGGACGTCGAGGCGGCCCGGACCGCCGCGGTCCGCGACGCGCGACGGACCGGGGCGACCTACTCCTCGGCCTACGACGACGCCGACATGGTCGTCGGTGCGGCCACCCTCGGGCTGGAGCTCGTGGACGAGCTGCCCGACGTCGACGTCGTGGTGCTCCCCATCGGTGGCGGAGGGCTCGCGGCGGGCGTGGGCGCCGCCTTCCGGGTGCTGCGTCCCCGCACCCGGGTCTGGGCGGTCGCGCCGCGCGCGAGCCCCACCTGGTCGGTCTGGCACGGGGCTGCGGAGCCGTCCAGCGTCCGGCTCGGGCCGTCGATCGCGGAGGGGATCTCCGGCCCGATCGAACCCACCACGCTGACCTTCCCGCTCGTCAACCGCGTCGTCGACCGGGTCGTCGAGGTGACCGACGCCGAGATCGCCGGAGCGGTCCAGTGGCTCGCAGCCGACCTGCAACAGCTGGTCGAGCCCTCCGGGGCGGCCGCCGCCGCAGCCGTCGTCGCGGGACGCCACCAGACGGCGGGAGCGCGCACCGCGGTCGTGCTGACCGGTCGCAACGTCAGTCTCGAGCGCTTCAGGAGACTCACCGGTCCTCGCCGGGTCGCAGCCGACGCCCGGGGCCGACGGTCGGAGGAGACCCGCTAGGGCCTGTCCTGCGGACGGTGGAGCGGCGACCTCGCGGTCGTGCCGGCGGGCGAGCGCCGGTGCTGCAGCCGCGCCGTCCGCGCTGCTCGACGACGACGGGTCCTGCCGCGACGGCAGCGAGCCCCGCACCGTGACCGGTGCGGGGCTCGCTCGCTCGACCGGGCCGTCGGGCCCGGGGCCGTCAGCCGCGGGGCGCGGGCACGGTGCGGATCGGCACGCTCGCCTCGAGCGCGGCACCGTCCACCGTGGACCCGGTGACCAGCAGCTGCGTGTCACCGCTGGCGACACCGGTCCGCGGGACGCTGACGGTGCAGCTCAGGTCGGCCACGCGGTCGGCGTTCAGGTCCCGGCCGCCGCGGCAGGCGACGACCGAGTCCTCGGTGCCCCGGGCGCCCACGCGCAGGGTGTCCACGGCGACGTCGGCGACCGGGTCGAACCCGGCCTGCGACAGCAGCGCGACCTGCATCGTGCCCCGGCTCGCGGGGTTGACGACGTCGCGGGAGCTCGCCCCGACCGTCACCGGCACGACGAGGTGGCCCGCCGGGAGCGGGGTCGCCCCCAGCACCTCGTCGCCGTCGCGGACGACGACCACGGAGCGGGCGCCGGCCTCGACGTCGCCGTCGGCGACCCGCAGCACCGCCCGGCCGCCGGCGAACGTCGCCGTCGTCACCTCGTCGCCGTCCTGCAGGAGGACCACCTGGCGGCCGTCCGGCACGTCCGCGGTGACGGGGACCTCGTGGTGCCCGGCCACGCGCTCGGCCGCGCCGAGCTCGATCGCGACTCCGAGGCTGTCCGTCTCCACGGACGTCCGCTCGGTCACGCTCTCGAACAGGCGGACACGGCTGTCCTGCACGTCCTCGGCCAGCTCGCCCCGGCCGCCCTCGGCGACGAAACCGGCGCTGGAACCGCGCAGCGCGTACGTCTCGTCCGTCTCGGCGGTGTGCGTGAACAGCGTCGTCGCGCCGTCCTCGTCGAGCCCGGTGCTGAACCACACCGCGCGGTCCAGGTTGTCGTCGCCGATCAGCTTGTCCGAGACGAGACCGTCGGTGTTCACGCGCTCCGGCTCGTTCGCGCGGTGGATCGTGAACGGCTGGATGAGGCCGCCGTGGACCAGGCTCATCATCGTGAAGCCCCGGTAGCCGTTCTCCCGGGTGTAGGGGCCCGGGTCGCTGCTCCGGGCCTCGGTGAACAGCCAGCGCGTGTTGTCCTGCACCGGCGCGGGCTCGACGACCGCGTCGCCGTCGACGACGACGGGGGTGCTGTAGTAGCCCTGCCGCTCCTCGCTGACGCCGTCGCCCGCGGGCACCGGGTCGAGACCCTCGTGGGTCAGTGCGTGGCCCGTGGTGCCGTCGCCCGCCACGACGAGGTACGTGGTGCCGTCCTCGATCGTGTCCGCCGCCCGCCACGTGCTCTGCGGCCGGTCGAGGTCCGTGACGCGGGCCGCCGCGAGCGGCGCCCAGTCCTGGCCCCACACGTGCTTGCGCACGGTCGTGCCCGCCGGGTCGCCGTCGACGACGGGACCGTCGGTGCTGATCGTGTACCGCGCGCTGCCGTGCTCCGGCGGCGCGGGGTGCTGCTCGCTGGTCGTGACGACGGGCCGGCCGTCCCGCAGGAACTCCTGGAACAGCGTCAGGTCGCCGCCGCCGTCGCTGAAGCGCACCTCGACCGCGGAGCGGTAGCCCGTGTCGGGGTGGTGGACGTCCTGCTCCCACTCGACCGTCGTGTGCCCGAAGTTGATGGTGTACGTCGCGGCGTTGGCCGGCTCGTCCACCCGCGAGGCCGTCACCGTGACCACGCACGGGTCACCCGGGGCCACGGCGCACTCCTCCGCGCCGGGCGAGACCTCGACCTCGACGTCGTCGCCCCAGCGGTGCGCGACGTCGTCGGCGGAGAACTCCACGCTCGTCACGTCGTCGGGGACGTGGACGTCGTACTCCGTCGTCCGCGGGTCGATCTCGAAGACCTCGCCGGAGTAGGTGAAGGACGTCAGCTCGGGGCGCTCCTCCTCGATGCCGAGCCAGCCCTCGGGGTCGGCCACCGCCCGGAACGCCGGCTTCTCGACCCACGTGTCGCCGTCCCGCGAGAACGGCAGCGGGAAGAAGCTGGAGCGCCAGCTGTTGGCGTCGCTCGTGCCCCAGAAGGAGACGCGGGCGATGTCGTCCGAGTACCGCTTCAGCAGGAGGAACAGCTCGGCGTACTTGTCCGCCTGGACCTGCAGCTGCTCGTCGGTGGGGGGCAGGGTCTCGCCGGAGTCCTGCGTCCCGGTGATGCTGAGGTCGAGCTCGGTCAGCGAGATCTGCGCGCCCGTCGCGGCGTAGACCTGCAGGTTCCGCTCGAGGTTGTCCAGGTCGAGCCGGGTGTTGTAGTGCGCCTGGATGCCGATGCCCTGGATGAGCGGCTTCTCGTCCTCGGGGTGCTCCGCGGCGTACCGCTCGTTGAGCTCCGTGACCATGCTGGCGATGGCGATCGCCTTGTTCGGCAGTTCCAGGTCGTTGAAGTCGTTGTAGTACAGGACCGCGTCCGGGTCGGCCTCCCGCGCGAAGAGGAACGAGTCGTAGACGTAGTCCCACGCGTTCCCGCCCCGGGCGTAGGCGCCGGCCCAGGCCGCCGCCCGGAACTTCGGCTGCTCCAGGGAGCGCAGGGCGTTGCGCCAGTCCGTGGGGTTCTCCGGGTTGTCCCGCATCGCCTCGTTGACGACGTCCCAGGCGTCCAGACCGGCCGGGCCGTCGCTGTAGCGCCCGGCGACCGTGTGGATGTACTCCCGGAGCTGGGCGCGGGCCTCGTCGTGGTCCCAGTGGATCTCCATGTCGGAGGTCAGGGTGTTGCGGTCGGCCGACCGGGCCGGCCAGTACCGCGACTGGTTGTGCCACGCCAGCGCGTGCCCGATGGTGTAGAAGCCGGCCTCGTTCGCCCGCGTCAGGAGCTCGTCCGCGGCCTCCAGACCGGTGGGGGCGTCCGCCGGGAAACCGGTCTCGGGGTCACCGCTCCAGACGCTGTCGGGCTTCAGGGCGTTCTCGGGCGTCACGGCGTTGTAGTGCTTGCGCAGGTGCTCCCACTTCGCACCGCCGTTCGCCGTCCAGTCGTCCGGGCTGATGACGTTGCCGACGAGGAAGTGGTCCTCGTAGACGTCCTTGAGGCCGGGGCTCTCCGCGGATCCGGTCGCGGCGCTCGCGGCCGCGGTCGAACCGCTGAGGACGGCGGCCGCCAGGGCGGTCGCCGCCAGTGCTGAGGTGCAGGCTCGGGTCGCCTTCACGCGGGAAGGTCCTCTCGTCGTCCGGGTGGTGCTCGGGCCGGCGCCCGCCGTCGGGCTCCGGGCTCCGCCGGGTGGGAACTGCTCCGCTCCGTGGTGTCGAAGCGTCCGGGACCCCGGGCCCGCGCTGACGGCGCTGCCGTCGCGGACCGCGAGGACGGGGCGACCTTCGCCCGGTCCGTCATCACTGACCGTGCCCGTGGGTCCACCCTGTCAGACGTTGTACCGTTACACCAGGGTGGGGCCGGAGGAACTCGGGCCGCCGCGCGCGGTGACCGGGAGCGCCGGCGAGGACCGGTGGTCGTGCAGCGCGCGCACCACCGTCGTCGTCAGGGGGAGGAACCGGCTCCGCGGTCCGGCACCCGCTCGACGCGGGTCCAGCCCCGCCACCCCCGCTCCTGCAGCAGCGTCAGCAGCCGCCGCGCGGCGGGGGCCGACTGCGACATGGTCGCGTCCAGCAGCTCCACGAAGCGGTCGTCGAACCCCGCGTCGCGCACGTTCCCGGACTCGACCGCGCGCCAGGAGATGCGGTCCAGGACGTCGGCGACCTCCACCACGCGCGGATCGTCCGCGGTCCAGTCCAGCGCTCCGCTGAGCAGCTCGTAGAGGCGCACCACGTCCGGGTCCTCCAGGTCCCGGTGCTTGCCGGCGATGATGTCGTCGATCTCGTCGGGCACCTGCGCCGCGACCATGATCCAGGCGTCCCGCTCCCTCTCGAGGTACCTCTCCTCGACCCCCAGGTCCCGCAGCCGGTCGAGGTAGCCGACGACGCTGGCGGGCAGGGCCGTGTGCTCGCCGGCGGCGAGGCGGGCCAGGCGCCTGCGGGTCGCCTGGATCCGCCGGACCTCCGCGCGCAGCCGCTGGTCGACCTCCCTGACGCCCGCGGCGAACTCCTCCGGGCCGGCGTCGAGGAGGTCGTCCACCCGGGCCAGCGGCACACCGGCGCCGGCCAGCACGTGGATGCGGATGAGGCGCACCACCGCCGCCGCGTCGTAGCGGCGGTACCCGGAACGGTCGCGCTCGGGTTCCGGGAGCAGCCCGAGCCGGTGGTAGTGCCGGACCGCGTCCACCGTCACCCCGGCGTACGAGGCCAGCTGGCTGATGGTGAGCACGCCGTCCACCCTGCCTCAGGCTGTCCTGCGCCGGTGGGCGATCAGCGCGCAGCCGTGCGCGACGACGAGGATGCCGGCGCACCACGCCAGCGCCGTCCAGACGTCCGCCCCGACCGGTCGCTGGGCGAGCAGGTCGCGGACCGCTTCCACGACCGCCGTGACCGGCTGGCGCTCGGCGAACCAGCGCACCGGCCCGGCCATCGACTCCGTCGGCACGAACGCGGAGCTCACGAACGGCAGGAGGACCAGCGGGTAGGAGAACACGCCGGCGCCCTCCGCGGACGTCGCCGACAGGCCGGCGACCACCGCGACCCACGTCAGGGCGAGCACGAGCAGCAGCAGGATCCCCGCCACGGCGAGCCAGGCCAGGAGCCCCGCCCCGGTGCGGAAACCCGTCACGAGCGCGACGCCGACCACCACGGCGACCGAGGCGAGGTTCGCGACCAGCGAGGTCAGCACGTGCGCCCACAGCGGCGCGGACCGGGCGATCGGCAGGGACCGGAACCGGTCGAAGATCCCGCTCTGCAGGTCGGTGAACAAGCGGTACGCCGTGTAGGAGACCCCCATCGCGACGGTGACGACCAGGACCCCCGGCAGGACGTACGCGACGTAGGCGCCCGACCCGGCCTCCGCGCCGGTCTCGATCGCACCGCCGAGCACGTGCGTGAACAGCAGCATGAGGGCGACCGGGACGACCGCGGTGGTGACGACCGTGTCCGGGCTGCGCGCGACGTGCGTGAGCGACCTGCCGGTCAGCGCGGCGGTCTCGCGCAGGAACGCCGCGCTCACGCCGTCCCCCTCCCCCCGCCGACGACCGCGAGGAACACGTCCTCCAGCGACGGTCGCACCTCGACGTGCTCGACCCGCGCCGGCGGGAGCAGCCCCCTCAGCTCGTCCAGCGTCCCCTCCACGACGATCCGGCCCTCGTGCAGGACGGCCACGCGGTCGGCGAGCTCCTCGGCCTCCTGCAGGTGCTGCGTGGTCAGCAGCACCGTCGTGCCGTGCCTCGCGAGCTGCCGCACCGTCCGCCACACCTCGTGCCGCGCCTGCGGGTCGAGCCCCGTCGTCGGCTCGTCGAGGACGACGACGGACGGGTCCGCGACGAGGCTCATCGCGATGTCCAGCCTCCGCCGCGTCCCGCCCGAGGACGTCGAGACCCTCCGGTCGGCCACGTCGGTGAGCCCGAACCGCGCCAGCAGGTCCTCGGCGACCGCCCGGGACCGGCGGACGTGCCGCAGCCGGGCGACGAGGACGAGGTTCTCCCGCGCGGTGAGGACGGTGTCGACGGCGGCGAACTGCCCGGTGAGGCTGATCGACGCGCGCACCCGCGCCGCCTGCGAGGCGGTGTCGAACCCGTCGACGCTCACCGTCCCGGCGTCGGGGCGCAGCAGGGTGGACAGGATCCGCACGACCGTCGTCTTGCCGGCCCCGTTGGAGCCGAGCAGCGCGAGGACGCTGCCCCGCGCGACGTCGAGGTCCACCCCGCGCAGGACCTGCCGGCCGTCGTAGGCCTTCGTCAGGCCCCGCACCCGGACCGCCGGGTCGGCGCCGGGCGGTCCGGGCGCGGGCGCCGGTGCGCGGCTCATGCGCCCGCGCTCCCGTCGCGCCGCGCGGCACGGGCGAGCGCCGCGACGAGCCGCCGCCGCTCGCCGTCGGCCCACCCGCCGCCCGGGTGCCGCGCCAGCAGCGCGTCGGCGAAGCGGACGGGGTCGTCGCCGACGACGTCGCGCACCGGGGCACCGGCGGCCGCGGCGCGCTCGAACCGCCCGGCGAGCTCCTCGTGCAGGTCCACCAGGACGCTGCCCGTGGAGATCGCGCCGACGCGCGCGAGGTAGCGCTCCAGCGCCTCGACGGCGTCCCGGTGCCCCGCCGGGAGAGCGGCGACGCGCGCCCGGTACCTGCGCCACCGCGCCTTGTCGCCGAGGTCCCCGACGATCTTCTCGATGAGTGCCGACACCGTGCACCTCCTGCTCCGCAGGGCCCTCCCGCCCGCTGCGGGGAGCTCCTGCGGACAGGGTGCGAGGTTGGTGCAGCACCAAGGTCAAGCCCCACCGCGACCGGGACGGGCGCGGGTCCCGACGGGTCAGCCGCCGGGGGCGTCCAGCGCCTCGGGGACGTCGGGCCAGCGCCGCGCGGCGAAGTGCTGCACGAGGGCCAGCAGGGCGGCGCGGAAGCGCTCCGGGTCGTGGCCGGTGCCCTCGACGACCCGCAGGACGGGGTCCTCGTCGCTCAGGCCCGTGGCCACGCGCAGGGCCTCGCGGCCGGCGTCGGTGACGCTGACGAGGGTGCGTCGGCGGTCGGCGCTGTCGCGGACGCGGGCGACCTGCCCGCGCTCCTCCATCCCGCGCAGGACGCGGCCCATCGTCTGCTCCTCCACGCCGGCGCGGCGGGCGAGGTCGCGCTGGGTGGTGGGCCCGTCCAGCAGCAGGTGCAGCGCGACGACGCGGGAGTGGGTCAGCTCGTGCGCGGCGAGGGCGTCGTCCCAGGCGTGCTCGACCAGGCGCGCCGCGGTCGACAGCAGCCTGCCGGTGGGCCAGTCCCGCGCGTCGTCCGCCACGTCCGCCACGCCCCCACTGTCCCCGACTGGCGCGCCGGGGACCCCACCGGGTAAACACTCAGCATGCTTAGCGTTCGTCGGGCGCGGTGGCTCACCCGCGCCGCCCTCGCCGTGCTCGCCCTCCTCTGGCTCGCCGTCGCGGGCGTCGGCGGCCCCGCCGTCGGGAACCTGTCGAGCGTCCAGACCAACGACCCGGCCACGTTCCTGCCCGCCGACGCCGAGTCCACCCGCGCCGCCGAGGCCGTGCGCGGGCTGGAGGACACCGGCACCGTGCCCGCCTTCGTCCTGCTGGAGCGCGACGGCGGCCTCGCCCCCGCCGACGTGCCCGCCGCCCAGGGGTTCCTCGCCGGACTGCCGGACCTCGACGTCGACGGCACCCCGCTGGAGCGGTACCTCGCCGCGCCGCCCGCCGCCGTCGTGCCCAGCGAGGACGGCACGTCGCTGCTGCTGCCGCTGCAGCTGGTGGAGAGCGCTCCCGAGGACGCCGTCGTGGAGGCGCTGCGCGAGGACGCGCGCGCCCTGGCGGACGGCCCGGCCGACGGCGCGCAGGTGTTCGTCACCGGTCCCGCCGCCCTGTCCGCCGACCTCGGCGCGGCCTTCGGCGCCATCGACGGGATCCTCCTCGTCGTCGCGCTCGTCGCCGTCCTCGTCATCCTCGTGCTCGTCTACCGCTCCCCCGTGCTGCCGTTCGCGGTGCTGCTGACGTCGGTGTTCGCCCTCGCCCTGGCCGGCCTCGTCGTCTACGAGCTGGCCGACGCCGGCGTCCTGACCCTCAACGGGCAGAGCCAGGGGATCCTGTCGATCCTCGTCGTCGGCGCCGCCACCGACTACGGCCTGCTGCTGGTGGCCCGCTACCGGGAGGAGCTGCGCCGGGAGGCGTCCACGGGGACGGCGCTGCGCCGCGCCTGGCGGGCGGTGCTCGAACCCGTCGCCGCCTCGGCCGCCACCGTCGCCATCGGCCTGCTGTGCCTGCTGCTGTCCTCGCTGAACTCCAACCGGTCCCTGGGCCCCGTGGCCGCCATCGGCATCGGCGCCGCCCTGCTGTCCGCGCTGACGTTCCTGCCCGTCCTGCTGGCCACCGGGCGCTGGCTGTTCTGGCCGCGGGTCCCGCGGCCCGCCGCCCCTCAGCACGCCTCCCCCGAGCACGCCGCCCACCGGGCTCCCCGCCGCGGGGTCTGGGACCGCGTCTCCGGCGTCGTGGAGCGCCGCGCCCGCCGCACCTGGATCGTCACCGCCGCCGTCCTGGCCGCCTTCGCCGCCTTCTTCCCGACGTTCGAGGCCGACGGCGTCAGCCAGGCCGACACGTTCCTCGCCGAGGTCGAGTCCGTCGACGGGTTCGCGGTGCTCGCCGAGCACTTCGACGCCGGCGCGGGCGACCCCGCGCAGGTCGTCGTGCCCGCCGCGCAGGCGCAGCGCGCCGCCGAGGTCACCGCCGCCACCGACGGCGTCGCCTCCGTCGCCCCCGGGCCCGAGGACGGCACCACCGCCGTCGTCGAGGCCACCCTCACCGACGCCCCCGACTCCACGGCCGCGGCGGGGACCGTGCAGGAGCTGCGCGCCGCCCTGTCGGACGCCGGGCTGGACGCGCTGGTCGGCGGCACCACCGCCACCACCGCCGACACGCTGGAGGCCGCCACCGCCGACCGGAACCTCATCGTCCCCGTCGTCGCCGTCGCCGTCTGGCTGGTCCTCGTGCTGCTGCTGCGCTCGGTGCTGGCCGCCTCGGTGGTCATGGCCTGCACCGTGCTGTCCTACGCCGCCACCGTGGGCCTGGCCGCGCTGGTGTTCGAGCACGTCCTCGGGTTCCCCGGCGCCGACCCGGTCGTGCCGCTGTACGCGTTCGTGTTCCTCGTCGCCCTCGGCGTGGACTACTCGATCTTCCTCATGACGCGGGTGCGGGAGGAGTCGCTGGTCCACGGCACCCGGGAGGGCACCCTGCGGGGGCTGCGCGCCACCGGCGGGGTCATCACCTCCGCCGGGGTGGTGCTGGCCACGACGTTCGCCGCGCTGGCCGTCGTGCCGCTGCTGTTCCTGGCGCAGCTGGCGTTCCTCGTCGCGGTCGGCGTCCTGGTCGACACCCTGCTGGTGCGCTCGTTCCTCGTGCCGGCGATCGCCCACGACGTCGGCGACCGCGTCTGGTGGCCGGCGCGGGTGGGGCGGGCCGCCGCGCGCTGACGGGGCCGGCCCGGACCGGCCGCCGGCTCGCGCGAACCGCCGGGCCGGGCGACCAGCCCCCCGGTCGCCCGGCGCGGCACCGCACCCCACCAGGAGCCGGCGCCGGGACGGAGCCCCCAGCTCCGCGTCCCGCCGCCGACCACCCGCCCCTCCCCGCGGACGCGCTCCCCACCGCCAGCCGTCGTCCCCTCCGCGACGGCTGACCGGGGAGCGCGGCAGCGCAGGACTACGCCGAACTGGTCGCGGGTGTCGCGTCGACCTCCGCGCGACCGGCACCGGAGCACCCGGGGACGTCCTCGAGCCGGTGGTAGACGGGGATCCCGCGCCGGTGCGCGATCGCGACGTCCTGGTCCGCGCCGGTGGACGCGCCGGGCAACCGGAGCACGGCGTCGCAGTGCGCCAGCAGGCGCTCGGCCGTCGGGTACATCACCTGCTGCGCCAGGGGGTCGAGCGGTCCGCTGGCCCCCGCGCTGCTGAGCACCGGCAGAGCGACCCACTCGCCGATCACCGGCAGGTGCCCCGCGCGGAAGAGCGGCCACGCCGCCTCCTCCAGCCGGGACAGGTTCGCCGCCATCAGCGCCGGGTCGTCCCCGGTCCCCGACCGGTAGGGGCCGGCGATCAGGACCATGAGTGGTGGTGTCATGCCGCCACGGTAGCCTGAACGCGCACTTCTCGGCAGAAATACGGAGGAACACGTGCTGGCAGCGCAGCGGAAGGCGTTCTTGCTCGAGCGGCTGGCAAGGGACGGCCGCCTGGTCGCCAAGACCCTGGCGGCCGAGCTGGGCGTGGCCGAGGACAGCGTGCGGCGGGACCTGCGCGAGCTGGCGGCCGCCGGCCTGTGCCAGCGGGTGTACGGCGGCGCCCTGCCGGCCTCCCCGGCCGTCGCGGACTACGCCACCCGCAACGACGTGGCCGTCGAGAGCAAGCAGCGCGTCGCGGCCGCCGCCGTCCAGCTCGTCAGGCCGGGCAGCACGCTGCTGCTCGACGGCGGCACGACCGCTCTCGCCGTGGCCCGCGCGCTCCCGCCCGACCTGGCCGCCACCGTCGTCACCCACAGCCCGACCGTCGCCGCGGCGCTCGTCGACCACCCGTCGGTCGCGGTGTACGTCCTGGGCGGCCTGCTGTTCAAGCACTCGGCGGTCACGTGCGGTGCCGCCGCCGCCGAGGCGGCGCGCGGCGTGCACGCCGACGTCTTCCTCCTGGGCGTCACCGGCGTCCACCACTCGGCGGGGCTGACCACCGGCGACCCCGAGGAGGCGGCCATGAAGAGGACCCTGGCGAGCCGGGCCGCCGACACCTACGTGCTGGCCAGCAGCGAGAAGATCGGCACCGCCTCGGCCTTCACCGTGCTCCCGCTGAGCGCCGTCAGCGGCGTCGTCACCGACGCCCCGCCCGACCACGAGGTGCTCCGGGAGCTGGAACGGGCGGGGACCGCGGTCCTGCGGGCCGACCCGACCGCCGCCGCCGAGGGACCGACGGCCGACGACGGTGACCAGGCGCGGTGACCACCGGTCCCGCGCGCACGGCGAGGGGCTCGACCACCGGCTGCGCACCGCCGTCGACGCCGGCGTCGAGGACAGCTTCGCCACCCTGGACCTGACCCGCGCGGGCACGCGGCTCTCGTCCTCCGCCACGGGGGTCCACCGCCGACCGGCTGCGGCGGCGGCCCGCGCCGTGGAACCCGGGCGGAACCCGTGGACGCCGGTGCGGACCGCGCAGCACGACACCACCGCGGTCCTGCTCCCGGCGCTGCTGCAGCGCGGGCACGTCGCCGTCCTGGCCCGGCGAGTGGACGGGCGCACCGTCGCCGGAGCCGTCGCCCGCCTGGGCAGCGGCGCGGTCGACGTCTCCAGCACCTGCGCTGTCGAGGGCCACCGGCTGGACCGGGCGGAACTCGCCGGGGCCGTCGCGGCCCTGTTCCCCGCCCGCCCCCTGGTCGGCCACCAGCGCGGCGCGGACCTCGCAGCCGCCCTCGCCGGCGGCTTCGGCGCGGTCGGTGACCTGCGCGTGCGGGTCCGCTGAAACCCCGTCCCGCGCCGAGAGGGCCCGCGACCCGGCGACCTGCCGGCCACCGCGCCGCGGGCCGGCGCTCAGGCGCGGGGGTCGTCCAGCACGTCGCGCCAGGAGTGCTGCGGCTCGTAGCCGAGCAGCTGCCGGGCCTTGTCGATGCTGTAGAAGGTCTCGTGCGGGCCCATCTCGCGCCGCACCTCGACCCCCTCGTAGAACGTGTCCACGATCTCCTGCGTCGTCGCGGCGACCGACGTGTCGGCGTTGGCGACGTTGAAGACCTGGAAACCCAGCCCGTCGGTCTCCAGGGCGCGCAGCGTCAGCTGCCCCAGGTCGCGGGTGTCGATGTAGCCGAAGACGTTGCGCCGGCGCAGCGCGGGGTCGGCCAGGAACGCCGGGAACTTCTCGGCGTACTCGTGCGGCTCGATGACGTTGTTGATCCGCAGGCCGTACACGTCCGCGCCGGTGCGGGCCTGGAACGAGCGCGAGACCACCTCCCCGGCCACCTTCGACATGGCGTAGGAGTCCTCCGGCACGACGGGGTGCTCCTCGTCGACCGGCACGTACAGCGGCTTGCGCTCGCCGCGGGAGAAGCAGATGCCGTAGGTGGTCTCCGAGGAGGCGAACACCACCTTGCGGACGCCGAGCCGCGTCGCGGCCTCCAGCACGTTGTAGTGCGCGCGGATGTTCGTCTCGAACGTCGTGGCGTCGGGGGCGCGCAGGATCGTCGGGATGGCGGCGAAGTGGACGACGGCGTCGTAGGAGGTCCCCGCGCCGGCGCGGGGGTCCGGCTCGTCGAGGTCGGCCGTCGTGGGCATGCCCGCCAGGGCCGAGTACACCTGGCCGGTGTCGGTGAGGTCGACCCGCAGGTCGGTGACGTCGGGGTGGCCCAGCGGGGCGAGGTCGGCGTTGGTGACGTGGTGCCCCCGGGAGGCCAGGTACGGCGCGACGTGGTGACCGGCCTTGCCGCTGCCGCCGGAGAAGAAGATGCGCATGGCCCCAGCCAACCAGTCGTCCGCCGTCCCGCCAGGCGGAGCCGCCGGGGCGACGGGTCCGCGGCGGGTGCGCGGCGACCAGTGGGGCGGCCCGGTGACCGCGCGGGTCACCGGGCCGCGCCGCTCACAGCGTCGCGGGGACGGTGGCGGGGTCGCCGTCGGCGGCCGCGGCCAGCGCCGGAACGGCCGTCTCGACGGCGAACGGCAGCGACAACGGGCTGGAGAAGCCCAGCGCGCCGGCGAAGTCGTCCTCGAACGTGGGCATATAGACGGTGCGGCCCTCGGTGACCACGGCGAGGCCGGCGGCGACGCCGTCGGCGGTGAAGTCCTCCTCGCTCGCGCCCAGGACGACGAGGACGTCGGTGTCCATCTCCGAGGCCCGCTCGGCGCTCAGCTCGCCCGTGGTGGGGTTGGGCTCGAACCCGAGCTCGTGGAAGAACCTCCCGCGCGGGTCCTCCGCGCCCAGCAGGTAGTACTGCCCGCTGATGACCAGCGCCACCGTGACGGTCTTCCCGGAGAACTCCGGGTTCGCGTCCACGGCCTCCTGGAACACCGCCTCGACCTCCTCGGTGAGGGCGGCGGCCTCCTCGGTGCGCCCGAGGGCCTGCCCGATCACCTCCAGCTCCCGCTGCCAGGTCGCGGCGGCGCCCTCGCTGTCGCCGGGCACGTCGGCGATGGTGGGCGCCAGGGCGCTCAGCTGGTCGTACAGGGCCTGGTCCATGTACGAGTACGCCCCGACGACGAGGTCGGGCTGCAGGGCGGCGATGGCCTCCAGGTTCAGCTCCGCCTCCCCGACCTCGGGGATCCCGCCCTCGGGCAGCAGGTCCTGCGCCCACGGCCGCTGCGCGGAGTCGTAGCTGAGGGTCTTGCGGGTGCCGACGGGCACGACGCCCAGCGCCAGGACGAAGTCCTGCTCGTTGTAGCCGACGGTGACGACGCGCTGGGGCTCGGCGGGCACCTCCGTCGAGCCGAGCGCGTGCTCGACCGTCACCGGGAAGGACCCGCCGGCGGCCGGGGCGGAGGCGCTGGGGGTCGACCCCGCGTCCGCGGAACCGTCACCCCCGCAGGCGGTCAGGCTGGCGAGGGCGCCGGAGGCGGCCAGCGCCGCGAGGAGGGATCGACGGTTCACGCGGGGAGGGTAGCCTCACCTGACCTGCTGGGCCGCGGCGGGTGGCCCGGGTCACAGCAGCAGGTCGCCCGGCGCCGACACCGTCCGCCACGCCGGCACCCCGCCGTCCACGTCCGCGCCCGCCGCCACCGGCGCCAGCGCGGGCAGGCGGTCCGCCGCCGGCAGCGGCCCCAGGTCCAGCCGGGTCAGCTCGGCCACGTCCGCCACCGGCACCTGGAACGTGCGGAAGCCCCCCAGGTCCGGCGCCGGCGCCGCCTCCGCCCGGGCCCGCAGCACGTCCGCCACCAGCGGCGTCTGGTCGAGCACGAAGGCCGCCGACGCCAGCACCGGCGCTCCACCGGGAGCCTCGTCGGCGCCCGGGCGCAGCCAGCCGGCCACCTTCCAGAACCGGCGCGGCACCCGCACCCCGCGGTACACCGGGTCGTCGTCGGCGAACACCGGGCCCGTGGCCACGACGACGCGGTGCGACACCTCGCGCGCGAACGCCAGCACGTGGTCCTCCAGCCCCAGCCACAGCTCCAGCGACTGGTTGAACCGCGCGTGCTGCGGCGCGGCGTTCGGGTAGGCGAACGTGTCGGCGTTCGCCCGCCGCGCCACCCCGGCCGGACCCCACACCGGGTCGCGCCGGCGCACCAGGTGGCCGCGGTCGAAGTCGTTGTCCCGGTACAGCTCCGCACCGGCCTGCTCGTCCGGGCCGACGCGCGGGTCGAGGAACCAGGCGTCGCCGCCGCGCTCCACGTCGACCAGCGACCCGCCGTCGATCCCGACGACCGTCGCCGCCGCCAGCCGCCGGTCCGGGCGCAGCACCACCGAGAAGTGCGTGTACGGCAGGACGACGACGGCCGCCACGTCCACCGGGTCGACCGGCAGCGGCACCGGGACCGCGGGGCCGGGCGCCAGGAAGTCCGGGTCGAACCCGGTGCGCCCGGCCAGGCCGTCGCGCAGGGGATCAGCGGTGCTCGTCACCCGGCCCACCGTGCCCCACGCCACCGACACGCGGACCGACGCCGGGTGGACGGCGGGTGCCCGCCGGGTGCCGGCCCGGTGACCGGCCCGCCTCAGGTGAGCTCGCGGGCGGCGAACACGTGCGCGGCGTCGCGCAGGTAGCGCGCCGTCCCCGGCCCGAACGCCTCGTACGTCGCCCGGAACCGCTCGTCCTCGACGTAGGTGTCGGCCAGGCCGCGGTAGGCGTCCGCCCCCGGCACCCACGACCTCGACACCCACGCGTGGTGCCGGCGCACGAGGTCCTGCGCGCGCTCGCCGCCCGCGGGCGCGCCCTCGCCCAGCGCCGCGGCCAGCCCCCGGCCCACCGCGTCGTGCTCGGCGAGCGCCGCGGCCCGCCCGTCCGGGCCCAGCGACTCCCACGCGCGGCGGCCGTCCTCCCACGCGCCGCGGCCCCAGCGGGCCACCACCTCCTCCTCCCAGCGCCGCCCGTCCTCCTCGGGACCGCGCACCCCCTCGAACCCGTCGAACACCTCGTCCACGTCCAGCTCCTCCCCGCGCTCCACGCGGCCCAGCGCCGCGCGCACGGCCGCGCTCCGGCGCCGCAGCCGCTCCTCCTGCTCCCGCAGCAGCTCCAGGTGCTGCCGCAGGAGGGTGCCCGCGTCGGTGCGGGCGGCGAGGAGGTCGGCGATCGCGGGCAGGCCCACGCCCATCCCGCGCAGCAGCAGGATCCGCTGCAGGCGCAGCAGCGCGGCCCCGTCGTAGTACCGGTAGCCGTTGGCGCCCGTCCGGCTCGGCGGGAGCAGCCCCACCTCGTCGTAGTGGCGCAGCGTCCGGGGCGTCGTCCCGGCCGCCCGCGCCACCTGCGCGACGGTCCACTCCACGGCCACCACCTCCTCGCCGGGGACGCTAGGCGTTGACGTCGCGGGAAGGTCCAGCGTGCGCGGCCCGGCGCACCGCGCGCTGGTGGTGCACCCGGTCCGGGTCCGGCACGACGACCACGGGCCCGCGGGCGCGGTGCAGGACGTCGTGGCTGGCCGAGCCGAGCAGCGCGCTGACGAACGCGCCGTGCCCGCGGGCGCCGACGACGAGGAGCCCGGCGCGCGCGGCGACGCTGGTCAGCGCGTCGGCGGGGTCGGTGTCCGGGGCGAGGTGGACGTGCACCTCCAGCCCGGGGTGCTCCTCGCGCAACCGGGCCGCGGCCTCCTCCACCGCGCGCCGGTGCGCGGCGCCGTCCGCGGCGCGCACCTCCTCGTACAGGTGCGGGCTCCACCCGTCGAGGCGGCGGGCGGGGGTGTCGTGGGCGCGCACCAGGTGCAGCGCCTCCCCCGCCGCCAGCGCCCGCTCCGCGGCGAAGCGCACCGCGGCGGCCGAGGCCGGGGACCCGTCGTGGCCGACGACCACGCCCCGCGCGTCGCCGGGCGGGACGGCCCGCACGACGGCCAGCGGGCACGGCGCGTGCGCGGCCAGGTGCAGGGCCGTCGAGCCCAGTCGCAGGGCGGCGGCCGCGCGCCGCCGCCGCGCGCCCACGACGAGCAGGACCGCACCCGCTCCGCCCGCCGCGGCGTCGGTGAGCGCCCGGCGCACCGGCGCGCGCTCCAGCGCCGTCGTCACCCGCAGCTGCGGGCGGGCCGCCGCGACCTGCCCGGCCAGCTCCTCCAGGGCGGCGCGGCCGGCGCGCTGGAGCTGCTGCAGGTGCGCGGCGGCGTACCAGGCGTAGGTGACGTCGCCCGTGGCCGCCTCCGGCACGGCGTGCAGCAGGTGCAGGTCCGCGCCGCGCAGCTCGGCCTCCTGCGCCGCCCAGCGGACGGCGGCCCCGCTCGCGGTGGCGTCCCACACGCCGACGACCACCCTGTCCCGCCCCGTCGCGGTCATGGCCCCTCCCGGGTCCCTGCGGCGGCGGCCGCTCCGCCGCCCGCGCCGCCAGCGTGCGCGCGGGCCGCGTCCCGCACCAGGGACCTCGGTCCCGCACCACTGCGATCACGGGCGGGTGAGCGCTCCACCGTCCACGATCACCGCGGTCGCACCCCCACCCGGGGGGGGGGGGGGGGGGGGGGGCGGGGGGGGGGGGGGGGGGGGGGGGGGGGGGGGGGGGGGGGGGGGGGGGGGGGGGGGGGGGGG
>NZ_JBJLSH010000030.1:0-53592 GCF_050871905.1 Kineococcus haloalkalitolerans | reverse complement strand
CCCCCCCCCCCCCCCCCCCCCCCCCCCCCCCCCCCCCCCCCCCCCCCCCCCCCCCCCCCCCCCCCCCCCCCCCCCCCCCCCCCCCCCCCGCCCCCGCCAGGTCCAGCTCCTCCACGGTGCAGCCGCGCAGGACCACGTCGGCGAGGTCCGCGCCGCGCAGGTTCACGTAGCCCAGGCGGCAGTCCACCAGCTCCACCGAGCGCCACGTCGCGTCGTACAGCTCCGCCGAACCCAGCCGCGAGCGCTCCAGGCGCACCCCGCCCCAGTCCACCCCGGCACCGGCGACCACCGGCACGTCCAGGTCGACGACCTCCACGTCCCGCCAGCGCGCCGAGCGCCACCGCGCCTCCTGCGCCCGCACCCCGCGCAGGCGGCACTCGCGCACCGCACCACCGGACACGTCGAAGACCTCCAGGCGCAGGTCCGCGAACTCCAGCGCCTCCGGCTGCGCGCGCGGGCCCAGGTCGCCGGGCAGCCCCGCGGCCAGCTCCGGCAGCCGCACGGGCTCCAGCCGCGGCACCCCGCCCCGCGCCGCACCCCGGCCCTCAGGGCGTCGTCGCCGGCTCGTCACGCGGTCACCGTAGGGGCCGCGCGCACCCCCGGCCAGGCGCGCGCCGGCACCCCGGGCCGGGCTCACAACCAGCCGCGGCGCCGGAACAGCGTGAACAGCAGGACGCTGACCCCCAGCATCAGCGCCAGCGCGAACGGGTAGCCCCACGCCCACCCCAGCTCCGGCATCACCTCGAAGTTCATGCCGTACACCCCACCCACCACCGTCGGGGCGAAGAGGATCGCCGCCCACGCGGAGATCTTCTTCACCTCCTCGCTCTGGGCGTAGCTGGCCTCCGTCAGCGAGCGCATCTCCTCGTTCTGCCGCTGCGCCACCAGCGTCGCGTTCACCGTGAGGATGTCGCGCAGCATCACCCGGAAGCCCTCGATGCGCTCGGTCGCCACCGTCACGTGGTCGGCCACGTCCCGCAGGTACCGCTGCAGCTCCTCGTCCACCCGGTACTTGGCGAACCCCGCGCTGAGCCCCGCCAGCATCTGCGTCAGCGGCGCCACCGCCCGCTGGAAGTCCACCACCTCCCGCGACAGCTCGTAGATGCGCCGCGACACCGCCGGGTCGCCCCCGAACACCTGGCTCTCGATCTCGTCGACGTCCTGCTCCAGCCCCCGCAGCACCGGCGCGAACCCGTCGACCACCACGTCCAGCACCGCGTACAGCACCGCCTCGGTGCCCAGCGCCAGCAGCTCCGGCTGCTCCTCCATCCGCCGCCGCACCAGCGCCAGGTCCGGCGACTCCGCGTGCCGCACCGTGATGACGAAGTCCGGGCCGATGAACAGGTGCAGCTCCCCGAACTCCACCTCCTCGCGCTCGTCCACGTACCGCGCCGCGCGCAGCACCACGAACAGCGTGTCCCCGTACCGCTCCAGCTTCGGGCGCTGGTGCGCCAGGACCGCGTCCTCCACCGCCAGCTCGTGCAGCCCGAACTCCGCCGCCAGCGACTCCAGCTCGTCCTCGGCCGGCCGGTACAGGCCCATCCACGCGAACGAGCCCTCCTGCGCGGTGTCCTCCGCCCGCAGCAGCGCGAACGTCTCGCCCAGCGAGGCCGGGGAGGCCACCCGCCGCCCGTCCCGGTAGACACCGCTGTCCACCAGGCTGCGCCGCCCGAACGTCGCCGCCGGGATCGCGCCGTCGTGCACCAGGTCCCGCGCCCGCTCCACCTCCGTGCGCGGTCCGGACCGGCGCCCCGGCGCCGGGCGCGGCAGCCGGCGCCCCCTCACCACGCGCGCACCCCCGCGCCCACCTCCGCGCTCACCCGGTCACCCCCACGCCCGCAGACCCTAGTCTTCGGCGGGCGAGCGCCCGCCCCGGCGGCGGCGCCCCGCGAACACCCCACCACCGCGCGAGAGGCACGACGTACCGGCATGGGCACCCCGAACCGCACCCCCGACACCCCCCGCCCCCCGCAGCCGGCGGCGCCGCGCCTCGGCTGGCGCCTGCACGGCGACGGCCGCCACGTCGCCCCCGGCGAGGTCGTCGCCCCCGACGAGCGGCTCAGCTGGTGGCGCACCACCGGCATCGGCGCCCAGCACGTCGTCGCCATGTTCGGCTCCACCGTCCTGGTGCCCGCCCTCACCGGCTTCCCCGCCTCCGCCACCCTCTTCTTCTCCGCCGTCGGCACCGCCCTCTTCCTCCTGCTCACCGGCAACCGGCTGCCCAGCTACCTCGGCTCCTCCTTCGCCTTCATCGCCCCGATCCTCGCCGCCTCCGCCACCGCCGGACCCGCCGTCGCCGCCGGCGGCGTCCTGCTCACCGGCGCCCTGCTCGCCCTCGTCGGCGCCGTCGTCCACCTCACCGGCGCCCGCTGGATCGACGCCCTCATGCCCCCCGTCGTCACCGGCAGCATCGTCGCCCTCATCGGCCTCAACCTCGCCCCCGCCGCCTGGGGCAGCTGCGGCGACGACGGCACCTGCTCCGGCTTCCGCGCCTCGCCCGGCACCGCCCTGGCCACCCTGGCCGCCATCGTCCTGGCCACCGTCGCCTTCCGCGGCCTGCTCGGGCGCCTGGCCATCCTCCTCGGGGTCGTCGCCGGCTACGGCGTCGCCGCCCTGCGCGGGGAGGTCGACACCACCCCCGTCGCCGAAGCCGCCTGGATCGGCTGGCCGCAGTTCACCGCCCCCGCCTTCGACGCGAGCGTCCTGGCCCTCTTCCTGCCCGTCGTCTTCGTCCTCGTCGCCGAGAACGTCGGCCACGTGCGCTCCGTCGCCGCCATGACCGGCCGCGACACCGGCCCCCTCACCGGCCGCGCCCTCCTCGCCGACGGCCTGGCCACCACCCTCGCCGGCACCGGCGGCGGCTCCGGCACCACCACCTACGCCGAGAACATCGGCGTCATGGCCGCCACCAAGGTCTACTCCACCGCCGCCTACTGGGTCGCCGCCGCCGCAGCCCTCCTGCTCAGCCTCTCGCCCAAGTTCGGCGCCCTCGTCGCCACCGTCCCCGCCGGCGTCCTCGGCGGCGCCGCCACCCTCCTCTACGGGATGATCGGCGTCCTCGGCGCCCGCATCTGGGTCCAGCACCGCGTCGACTTCTCCGAGCCCGCCAACCTCACCACCGCCGCCGTCTCCCTGGTCGTCGGCATCGCCAACTACACCGTCGTCACCGACGGCGGCCTGCAGTTCGAGGGCATCGCCCTGGGCACCGCCGCCGCCATCGCCACCTACCACCTCATGCGCGCCGTCGGCCGCCTGCGCGGCACCACCACCCCCGACGAGACCAGCGCCACCCAGCCCCTGGACACCCCGTGACACCGGGCTGGCTGCGACCCGCCGGGGACGTCGCCCTCGCCGTCCTGGCCGCCGCCGTGTCCGTCGGCCTCGGCGTCGAGCGCACCGACGCCTGGGACCCGCCCACCTCCACCGTCGTGCTCCTCGTCGTCCTCGCCGCGGCGCTCGCCGTCGCCTCCACGACGTGGTCGGCCGTCGCCGGCGTGCGCTCGCGGCGGCGCGGGGCGCGCCGGGAGGTGCTGGACCGGCTGCTCAGCGGCGCGCTGTGGGCGGTGGTCGACCTGACCGGCCGCGACGCCCGCGAGCTGGCCACCGCCGCGTACCGGGTGCGCGGGGACCGCCTGGTGCGGCTGCACCGGGTGCGGGCCCGGCGGCGGCCCGGCGCGTCGGGCACCGCGTGGGCGGTGGGCCAGGGCGTGTTGGGACGCAGCGTCGCCGAGGGGCGCGTCGTGGCCGTCGACCTGACCGCGACCCCGCAGGAGGGGAGGGGCTCGCTGGGCGACGAGGCGTGGGAGCGGTTGCGGGGCCTGCACGAGGTCGTCGTGGCCGTCCCCGTCGTCGACGACGCGGGGGAGTCCTCGCGCGTCGTGGGGTGCGTCGTCCTGGACGGACCGGCGGGTTCGCTCGAGGAGCTCACGGCTCCTGCGGTCCTCGGCGTCCTGGAGGCGGCCGGCGGGCTGCTGCTGGAGGTCGACGGCCGGGTGGCCGCGCGCAGCGCCGATGGACTTTCAAATACTATAGCGCGAGGCCTCAACACCACCGGTGCCGCCGCCCTCCAGCGGTCCCTCGACGACCTGGACGGCCGGGGCTGACGCCCCACCCACCCGCGAGCGCCGCCGACCGGGGCACACTCCTGGCGTGCACCTGCCGCCCCTCGTCGACCCGGCTCCCGCGCTGACCACCGCCGAGCGCCGCCGGTACGCGCGCCAGCTGCTCCTGCCCGAGGTGGGGGAGGTGGGGCAGCGTCGCCTGAAAGCCGCGCGGGTCCTCGTGGTGGGTGCCGGCGGCCTGGGTTCGCCGGCGCTCCTGTACCTGGCCGCCGCCGGCGTCGGCACCCTCGGCGTCGTCGACGACGACGTGGTGGAGGAGTCCAACCTGCACCGGCAGGTCGTCCACGGCAGCGCCGACGTGGGGCGGGCGAAGGTGGACAGCGCCGCGGACGCCCTCGCGGCCACCAACCCGCTGGTACGGGTGGTGCGGCACCGCGAGCGGATGACGCCCGCCAACGCCGACGCCATCGTCGACGGCTACGACCTCGTCCTGGACGGGTCGGACACCTTCGCCACCCGGTACGTCGTCAACGACGCCTGCGTGCGCACCGGCACGCCGTGGGTGTGGGGCGCGGTGCTGCGCTTCGACGGGCAGGCCGCGGTGTTCTGGCCCGGACGGGGACCGGTCTACCGCGACGTCTTCCCGGTGCCGCCACCGCCGGGCACCGTCCCGTCCTGCGGTGAGGCGGGCGTGCTGGGGGGCGTGTGCGCCGCCGTGGGGGCCGTCATGGT
Organism: Kineococcus haloalkalitolerans; assembly: GCF_050871905.1. Taxonomy (NCBI): domain Bacteria; kingdom Bacillati; phylum Actinomycetota; class Actinomycetes; order Kineosporiales; family Kineosporiaceae; genus Kineococcus; species Kineococcus haloalkalitolerans. The sequence goes on along the minus strand of NZ_JBJLSH010000030.1, from coordinate 48,799 downwards.
CACCGAGGCGGTCAAGGTCATCACGGGGGCCGGGCGCCCGGCGGTGGGGCGCGTGCTGGTCCTGGACGCCCTGGCGGGCTCGTGGCGGTCGCTGGAGGTGCGGTCCCGGTCGGCTCCCGGGACGAGCCCGCGGTCCGCTGCGGGGGCGTCCGGGGCGGGGGAGCGGGCCGAGGGGGCCGAGGGGGCCGTGCCGGCGGACGGCCCGCCGGGGGAGGACCTGCCGGAGACGACGGTGGCCGAGCTGGCCGCCGCGCTGGCGGGGCCGCGACCGCCTTCGGTCGTCGACGTGCGCGAGGCGGACGAGCACGCGGCAGCGGCGATCCCCGGAGCTCTGCTCGTGCCGCTGGCGTCGCTGGACGCGGCCGCGCTCCCGGAGGGTCCGGTGGTGCTGCACTGCGCCGCCGGACACCGGTCCGCGACCGCCCTGCGCCGGCTGCGGCAGCAGGGCCGGCGCGACGTGACTCACCTGGCGGGGGGGATGGCCGCCTGGGTCAGCGCGGGCGAGGAGGTCGTCGGCAGCGACCGGGCCCGCTGAGCGAGCTCCGCGCCCACGCCGTCGCGCACGAAGGAGACGGTCAGGGCCGCCAGGGCGGTCCCCAGGACGACGGCGGCGAGCGCGGCGGGGACCGCGGGGACGAGGGCGACGGCCAGCGCGGCGGCCTGCGCTCCGGCCACGACGCGGCGGAACTGGCTGTGCGGCAGCGGTGCGCGCAGCGCCGGCCGCACACGGGCCAGGACGGCGTAGCCGTAGCGCATGAGCCCGAGCAGCAGGACCCAGGGGCCGACGACCGTCGCCGCGAGCACCGACAGCACGAGCAGCAGCGCCGCGTCGGACTGCATGTCCAGTTCGGCGCCGTGGTCGCTGGAGGAGCCGGTCCGGCGAGCCACGTACCCGTCGAGCGCGTCCAGGGCTGCGGCGGGGACGAGCAGGACGGTCAACGTCCAGGAGCGGGCGTCCCCACCGCCGGCCAGGGCGACCACGGTGCCGGCGGCGACCGTCCCGGCCAGCGCGAGGCGCGTCAGGGTGACGGCGTCGGCCGGGGTGGCGCGCTGGCCGCGCAGCGGGGGCACGGCCACGGACGCGACGACGGCCGCACCCAGGACGACGGCCGGGACGGCCCAGCGGGTGGGGGTCCCGGCCAGCAGGAGGGCGGACGCGCCGACCTGCCCTGCGACGGCGAGGAAGACGGCTCTCACGGGATCAGGTGACCACGGTTCCCGCGCAGTCGCCATCCATTTTCACATACTATAGGCAGAATCTAACAACACACCCATTAACAACGACGACTACAACCCCGACCGCTCGAGGACCCCGGTCAAGTGCTCGCGCATGGCGGCCTCGGCCCGGCGGGGGTCGTCGTCGGTGACCGCGTCGAGGATCCGGCGGTGCTCGACCGCGCTGGGGCCGGGGTCGAGGGGGGAGCGGGCGGCGGCGAAGCGCGCGCGCTGCATCTGCCCGGAGAGAGCGGCGAAGGCGGCGGCGAGGTGGACGTTGCCGCACCGCTCGGCGAGGAGGGCGTGGAAGCGCTCGTCGGCGACCTGCCACTCGCGCACCGCGGCGCTGTCGTCGCGCCGCTGGCGGGCGGCGACCTCCAGGACGGCGGTGGTGCGCTCCAGCTCGCGCAGCAGGTCGGCCGACGAGCGGCGCGCAGCACCGGCCGCGAGGGCCGGTTCCAGGACGATCCTCGCCTCGAGCAGCTGGCGCCGTTCGTCGTCGGTGGGCAGGGGGGCGACCTGGTAGCCCTTGAGGGCTTCGCGGCGCACCAGACCGGTGTGCTCCAGGCGAGCCAGGGCCTCCCGCAGGGGGGTCTGGCTGACGTCGAGCTCGCGGGTGAGGACGGCGATGTTGAGCGGCTCGCCGGGGGCGCGCGTCCCGGCCAGGAACTCCTCCAGCAGGATGTCGTGGACCTTGTCGGCCAACGGTTGCCGGGTGGACCGTTCCCGGGACACGCGCCCCTCCCTCGTCTCGGCGCAGCTCAGCGCAGCTCGCGGGTCGTCACTCGGCGATGGGGGAGGGCCCCAGCTCGTCGAGCAGCTCCTGCATCTTCTTGTAGGCCTTGTTGCGGTAGTCGATGAGCGCGGCCAGCTTCTCGGGCTCGAGCTCGAGGAACCCGGAGCCGGTCTTGGTGCCGTACTTGCCGGCGGCGACGAGCTCGAGGAGGTTGCCCGGCGCGGACAGCCGCTCGCCGAAGTGGTCCTCCAGGACCTTGAAGCCCTTGGCGTACACGTCGAGGCCGGCCATGTCGGCGATCGCGAACGGCCCGAAGAACGGCAGCCGGAACCCGAAGGTCGTGGAGACGATGGTGTCGACGTCGGCGGGGGTGGCCACGCCCTCCTCGACGACCGTCATGGCCTCCTTGAGCAGGACGTACTGCAGGCGGTTCAGGACGAAGCCGGGGACGTCCTTGACCTGGGCGCCGCGGCGGCCGGCGCGGGTGAGCAGCTCGTCGATGATCGGCAGGACGGCCGGGTTCGTCGCCTCGCCGGTCACCAGCTCCACGCCGGGGATGAAGGGCGCCGGGTTGGAGAAGTGGACCGTGAGGAACAGCGAGGGGTCCTCGAACGCCTCGGCGAGCACCTTGACCGGGATGGTCGAGGTGTTGGTGCCGATGATGGTGCCCGGCGCGGACGCCTTCTCCACGCGCGAGAGGACGTCCTTCTTGACCTGCGGGTCCTCGAAGACGGCCTCCTCGACGAAGTCGACGTCGGCGACGGCCTCCTCGATGGACTCCGCGGGGTGGAAGCGCTGCTCGAGGACCTCGGTGCTGCCGGGCGCGAACAGGCCCTGGCCCTCGAACAGGCGGGACTCGTTGAGCAGGCGCTCGTAGTTGCGCCGGGTCGACTCGGCGTCGGCGTCGGCCAGCCAGACGTCGGCGCCGGCGAGCGCCAGCGACTGGGCGATGCCGCCGCCCATGTACCCGGTGCCCACCTGGGCGACGCGGGTGATCCTGTCGGTGCGGGGTGCGGTGGCCACGGGGAGTGCTCCGATCGTCGGGGTCGTCGTCGACGTGCTGGTTGGTGGTCCTGCTGGTGCTGCTGCGGGTTGCGCTCAGGTGCCGCGCGTCCCGCGGTGGTCCGCGATCTCGTCGATCACGGCCCGGAAGTTGTGGACGTCGTGGGCGAAGCGGCCCAGGAACAGGCCGTCGACGCCCTCGGCGACCTTGGTGAACAGGCCGGGGCCTGCGCTGCCGCCGTAGAGGATGCGCGTCGTGCCGCTGCGGTGGGCCAGGGCCTCGCGCAGGCGGGTGGTGACGCCGACGACGTGCTCCGGGGGTGCCGGCTCGGGCTGGCCGATGGCCCAGTTGGGCTCGTAGCCGATCGCGACCTCGGCGTCCGCGGGGACGTCCTCGAGCGCGGCCAGGACCTGGTCGATGGCGCTCCGGGCTGCGTCCTCGACGTCGACGGCCACGTTCTCGCCGATGCACACGAGGGGGACGAGGCCGTTGCGGGCCACGGCCGCGGCCTTGCGGGCGGTGACGATGTCGTCCTCGGCGAACATGCGTCGCCGCTCGGCGTGGCCGATCTCCACGAACCTCACGCCGGCGTCGGCGAGGGCGGCGGGGGAGACCTCGCCGGTCAGGGCGCCGTAGTCCTCCCACGAGACGTCCTGGGCGCCGACGGCGACCGGGGTGTCCCGCAGGAGGTCCACGGCGGTGGTGACGTTGAGGAAGTCGGGCACGACGAACACGTCCACGCCGCTGTCCGCCACGACCGGGCCGAGGCCGGCGAGGTCGGCGAGGTAGCTGCGGGTGCGGGCGAGCGAGAAGTACATCTTCAGGCTCACGCCGACCAGGGGCCGTGGGCGCGTCGTCATGGTCCGCATCCTAGGAAGGGGTTCCGACAGGTGTGATCAGCAGGCGGAGGAGGCGTCCGCGTCGGCGTCGGTCTCGTACCCCTTGATGGCGTCGACCTTGGCGGCGGAGGCGCTGGCGGGGTCGAAGACGTAGCCGAGGAACTCCTTGGCCAGGCGGCGGGCGAGCTCCAGGCCGATGACGCGCTGGCCCAGGGCCAGGACCTGCGCGTCGTTGGAGAGCACGAGGCGCTCCACGGAGAAGGAGTCGTGCGCCACGGAGGCGCGGATGCCGGCGACCTTGTTCGCGGAGATGGCCACGCCCATGCCGGTGCCGCAGACGAAGATGCCGCGGTCGGCCTCGCCGGCGGCGATCTTGCGGGCGCCGGCGACGGCCACGTGCGGGTAGGCGGTGCCCTCGTCGCCCTGGACGCCGACGTCGATGACCTCGCTGACGCGGGGGTCCTTCTCCAGGTCGGCCTTGATGGCCTCCTTGTACGGCAGGCCGGCGTCGTCGGCGGCGAGCACGACGCGCCAGGTGGGAGTGGTGTTCTCGCTCACGGGGTCCCTCCTCGGGGATCGGTGGGTCGGGTGGGTCTCAGAGCTGGTCGGCGACGGTGCGGGTCACCAGCGCCAGGGAGACGGCGCCGGCGTCGGGGTGGCCCAGGGAGCGCTCGGCCAGGGGCCGGGCCCGCCCGATCTGCGGGCGCAGGTCCTTGGTGGCCTCGGCGGCCTCGGTGGCCGCCTGCGCGGCGGCGGTCCACGCCGTCTTCAGGTCGTCGCCGGCCTCGACGCGCGCGGCGAGCGCCTCGGCGAAGGGGACCTGCGCGTCGAGCATGGTCTTGTTGCCGACGCGGGCGCCGGCCAGGCGCTGGACGGCCTCGACGGAGGCGGTGGCGCCGGCGGCGACCTGCTGGGCGCTGGGGGCGTCCTCGTCGCCGAGGGCGTCGGCGAAGGCGTGCAGGAGCACGCCCCAGATGACGCCGGAGGTGCCGCCGGCGCGGTCGGCCCAGGCGCCGCCGGCGGCGCTGAGGGTGGCGCCGGCGCCGGCCCCGGCGTCGGCGGCGCGACGGGCGGCCTCGGCGGCGGCCACGGAGCCGTTGACCATGCCGGTGCCGTGGTCGCCGTCGCCGGCGATGGCGTCGATGCGGCCGAGCTCGGCCTCGGCGTCCTTGAGGGCGTCGCGGACGGTCTCGACGAGGGCGGCCACGCGCTGGCCGGCCGCGGCGGCGGCCTCGGGGGTGCCGGAGTAGTCGGGGACCTCGTCCTCGGGCGCCTCGTAGCGGGGGGCGGGGGTGGTCTCGATGACGGGCCCGACGGACATGGCCGGGCACTGGGCCGGCGCGGTCCACAGGGTCTCCAGCTCCTCGTCCAGCCAGGTCACGGTCAGCGAGGCGCCGGCCATGTCGAGGGAGGTGACGAGCTCGCCGACCTGCGGGGCGACGATCTCGTAGCCGGCCGCGCGCAGGCGCTGCGCGATGGGCCCGTACAGGAGGAAGAGCTCCTCGTACTTGGTGGAGCCCAGGCCGTTGACGAGGACGGTGATGCGCCCGGTGTCGGGGGCGCCCTCGGGCTTGCCGTCCAGGACGCGCTGCACGAGCAGCTCGGCGATCTCCTCGGGGGTGCCGATGGGCTCCTCGGAGATGCCGGGCTCGCCGTGGATGCCCAGGCCGACGCCCATGTGGCCCTTGGTCACGGTGAACAGGGGCTCGGTCTCGCCGGGCAGGGTGCAGCCGGCGAAGGCGATGCCCATGGAGCGGGTCAGGTCGTTGGCGTGGCGGGCTGCGCGCACGACCCCGTCGAAGTCGTAGCCGGCTTCGGCGGCCGCGCCGGCGATCTTGAAGGCGACGACGTCACCGGCGATGCCGCGGCGTTCGCCGTTGGCGCCCTGGCCCTCGGAGGCGACGTCGTCGGTGACGACGATGAGCTCGGCGGGGATGCCCTCGGCGCGCAGCCGCTCGGCGGCCAGACCGAAGTTGAGGATGTCGCCGGCGTAGTTGCCGAAGCCGAGGACGACGCCGCCGCCGCGGTTGGCGGCCTTGGCCACGTCGTAGACCCACCGCGTGGAGGGGGAGGCGAACACGTTGCCGCACACGGCGCCGTCGGCCAGGCCGGGGCCGACGTAGCCGGCGAAGGCCGGGTAGTGCCCGGAGCCGCCGCCGACGACCACGGCGACCTTGCCCTCGGGGGTGGCGGTGGAGCGGACGACGCCGTGCGGCACGGGCTGCACGTACTGCGCGTACAGGTCGGTGAAACCGGCCATCGCGTCGTCCACGAACGAGGACGGGTCCCCGAAGATCTTCGTCATGTCGAACGGTCTCCTTCGATCGCTCAGAGGGCGCGGAACGGCGCCCAGGCGGTCTGCTTGGGCAGGACGCGGCGGATGTACTCGCGGTTGGTGGCACCGACGCTGATGCTGTCGCCGCCGTAGTGCTCCACGCAGAAGGCGCCGCGGAAGCCGGAGTCGACGGCGAGCTTGATGGCCTTGCGGTAGTTGATGGTGCCGAACTCCAGCGGCGCGGGGTGCGTGCGCACGGAGCCGGTGGTGGGCTCCTCGTCGCGGTAGTAGTTCTTCAGGTGCCAGTAGTTCGTCAGCGGGAGGGTCTTGGCGGCGATCTCCTCCCAGCTCTCGATCGGGCGGTGCAGGCGGACGATGTTGCCCCAGTCGGGGTTCAGGCCCACGTTGTCCATGCCGACCTCGTGCACGAAGCGGACCATGGAGTCGGCGGTGCCCAGGTAGGTGTCCTCGTACATCTCCAGGGAGATCTGCACGCCGACCTCGGCCGCGTGCACGGCGAGCTCCTTGACGCGGGCGACGGCGGTGGCGCGGGCCTCGGGCGAGGGGTCGTCGGCGTAGCCGGGCTCGAGCCAGAACCACAGGGCCTTGGCCTGCGCGGGGGTGAAGCCGCGCATGAAGCCGAAGTTGACCAGCGGGATGCCGATGGCGGCGCAGGCGTCGATGGCCCGGTGGGAGTACGCGAGGTTCTCCTGCCAGTGCTCGGGGTCCATCACGCTGCGGCGGGAGGTGGAGAAGGCGGGGATGCTCAGGCCGGCGCCGCGCACGGTGCGGGCGAACTCCTGCAGCCGCTCGGGCGACAGGTCGGCGATGCGGATCCAGGTGTCGGTCGGGTCGATGCTGGTGTAGCCGGCGTCGACCATGACCTCCAGGGTCTCGGCCCAGCCCTCCGCGCTCTGCTCCTGCACCGTCGTCCCGTCGGCCAGCACGTGGGGGTGCGGCATCATCGGGACGGTGATCGGCCAGTTCTCGCGGGTGAGGACGTCGGGGTAGCCGTCGAACACGCTGGTGCTCGTCGTGCTGGTGAGGCCTGCGGCGTCGTCGCTCGTGCTCACTGATCGCTCCATCGAGGTCGTGTCGGGTGGTCGCGGCTGATTGTATAGAAAATCTGCTCAGAACCGTCGCTCAGGGTCCCTCCGGGGCGTCCTCCTGTCAACGGGCCACCACCCCCGCGGGTGCCGCCGCGCCCGGGACGCCCGGCGTGCCGGGTCCGGGGGCGGCCCGCGAGCGCACCCGCTCCAGGTGCCGGCGCATGGCCTCGGCGGCCGCGGCGGGGTCCCCGGCGGCCACGGCGGCCACCACGGCCTCGTGCTCGGCGACGCTCTCGGCGGCGTCGGGGACCTGCTCCTCGACCTGGTGCAGGCGCTGCACGAACCCGCGCACGGCGTCCAGGGTGCGGACCATGAAGGGGTTGGCGGTGCCCTCGGCGAGCAGCTCGTGGAAGGCCCAGTCGGCGCGCAGGTACTCCTTGAAGACGGGGTAGCCGGGGCCGGTGGGGGCCGCGCGCTGGGCCTCGACGGCCGCGCGCAGGCGGGCGACGAACGCCTCGTCGGCGCGGGCGCAGGCGTGCGCGGCGATGCCGGGCTCCACCAGGACGCGCACGTCGACGAGCTGGTCGAGCTCGCGCTCGGACAGCAGGGGCGCCGCGCGGTAGCCGCGGCGGGCGGAGCGCACGACCAGGCCGGTGCCCTCCAGGCGGGCCAGGGCCTCGCGCACGGGGGTGGCCGACACGCCGAGCCGGTAGGCCAGCGTCTGGGTGCGCAGCGGCGAGCCGGGCTCCACGCCGCGGCTCATCAGCAGCTCCAGCAGGGCGTCGTGGACGCTGTCGGTCAGGGCGGCGCGCCGGCCGGCGTCGACGGCATCCCCGGCCTCGGGGCCGGGCGCCTCGTCCACCTCGTCGGGGGCGGCGTCGATGTCGTCCACGGCGCCGGACGCTACCGGGCGGGCGCTCCGGGCGGGCGCCGGGCCGGTCACCTACGGTGGGCGGCGTGGACGCCGAGCAGCCCGCCCCGATGACCCTCGAGCCGTCCGCGGCCGCGCAGGAGGAGGTCGTCGGCCTGTGCCGGGACCTGCTGCGGACGGACACCTCCAACTTCGGCGACGGCTCCGGGCCCGGTGAGCGGGCGGCGGCCGAGCACGTGGCGGGCCTGCTGCACGAGGTGGGCCTGGACCCGGAGTACGTGGAGGGCTTCCCGGGGCGCGGCAACGTCGTGGTGCGCATCCCGGGGGACCCGGCGGGCACGGCCGCGCGCGGGGCGCTGCTGCTGCACGGGCACCTGGACGTGGTGCCGGCGCGGGCGGAGGACTGGTCGGTGCCCCCGTTCAGCGGCGAGCTGGTCGACGACTGCCTGTGGGGGCGCGGGGCGGTCGACATGAAGGACATGGACGCGATGCTGCTGGCGGTGGTGCGCGAGCTGGCCCGCACCGGCCGGCGCCCGCCGCGCGACCTGGTGGTGGCCTTCCTGGCCGACGAGGAGGCCGGCGGGGTGCAGGGGGCCAGCTGGCTGGTCGACCACCGCCCCGACCTGTTCGAGGGCGTCACCGAGGCCGTCAGCGAGGTGGGGGGTTTCTCGGTGGACCTGGCCGGCCGGCGCGCCTACCTGCTGCAGACGGCGGAGAAGGGCATCGCGTGGCTGCGGCTGGTGGCGCACGGGCGCGCCGGGCACGGCTCGCAGGTGGGCACCGACAACGCGGTGACGCGCCTGTGCGAGGCGGTGGCGCGCATCGGTGCGCACACCTGGCCGCTCGAGCACACCGCGACGGTGCGGCAGTTCCTCGAGGGCGTCTCGGAGATCACCGGAGAGGCCTTCGACGAGGACGACCCCTCGCTGCTGCTGCAGCAGCTGGGCACCACCGCGCGCTGGGTGGGGGCGACGCTGCAGAACACGGCGAACCCGACGGTGCTGGAGGCCGGGTACAAGCACAACGTCATCCCGGGCACGGCGACGGCGCTGGTGGACTGCAGGTTCCTGCCCGGTCGGCAGGAGGCGCTGCTGGAGACGGTGCGCGAGCTGGCCGGGGAGCGCGTGGACGTGGAGGCGCTGCACCTGGACACCGCGCTGGAGACGCCGTTCGGCGCGCCGCTGGTGGAGCGGATGCGGCAGGCGCTGGAGGTGGAGGACCCCGGTGCGGCGGTGCTGCCGTACTGCCTGGCCGGCGGCACGGACAACAAGTCCTTCTCCCGGCTGGGGATCCGCGGCTACGGGTTCGCGCCGCTGCGGCTGCCGGCCGGCCTGGACTTCGCGGGCATGTTCCACGGGATCGACGAGCGCGTGCCGGTGGACGCGCTGCGCTTCGGGGTGCGGGTGCTGCAGCGGTTCGTCGCCACCGCTTGAGCGGGTCACCCCGAGCGGTTCCGGCGCCGGGAGGCTCAGGGGGCGGGTGAGAGGGCCCGCAGCGCCGCGTAGGAGGCGTTGCCGGCGGCTGCGGTGCGCAGCTCGTGGGCCGTGGCGTCCAGGTACTGCTGGGAGGTGACCAGGCTGCGGTGCCCCAGCAGGCGCATGACCTCCACCGCGCTGCCGCCGGCGGCGACGACGCGGGTGGCGAAGGTGTGCCGCAGAGCGTGCACGAGGGCGCCGCGGGCGACGCGGTCGTGGACGCCGGCGTGCCGGTAGGCGCGCCGCACGAGGTACTGCAGCTGGTCGCGGGTCAGCGCCCGGCCGCGGGTGTCCACGAACAGCGGCGCGTCCGCCGGCAGCGCGCGGGTGCGGGGCAGGCGCTGAGCGCGCGAGCGCAGGTACCCCTCGACGACGTCGGTGAGGGCGGTCTCCACGGGGACGCTGCGGTCGCGCTCACCCTTGCCGCGCACGTGCAGGCGCTGCTCGCCGCGGGCGCCGACGAGGTCGCCCACGCGCAGGCCCAGCAGTTCCGCGCTGCGCACCCCGGTCACCAGCAGCGTCGCCACCACGGCCAGGTCCCGCTCGGGCCACGGGTCGCGGGCGGTGGAGGGACCGGTGGCCACCGCTGCCAGCAGCACCTCCGGGGTTCCCTCACCGCGCAGGGGCTTGGGGCTCGTGGAGGCCGGCCGGGGACGGTGGACACCGGCCATCGGGTTGCCGGCCAGGAGCTCCTCGGCGACGAGGAAGTCGCACACCCCGTTCCACGTCGACCAGCAGCGGGCGATGGAGCTGCGGGCGTGGTCGACGGCGAAGTCGGCGAACGCGGCGCGGACCGCGCGGACGGTCAGGTGGGCCAGCGTGAGGTCGGCGGGGGAGCAGGCCGCGCCGGAGGCCAGGCGCTGCGCGATGGCGGCCACGTCGCGCCGGCGGGCGGCGAGCGTGTGGGGGGAGTCCTTGCGGGGCAGGCGGGCCACCTCGTAGGCGGCGACGGCGTCCGCCAGGGGAGTGGCGCCGGTCCGGACCCCGCCGTCGGACGCTGGGGGAGTCATACCGCCACAGTACCGATCCACGCGTGTTGGCGCAACCAGAACCGTTGCACCGCAACGTTTCTGGCGTGAGCGTCGTGCGGGGGATTTCCTGGTCCCCGCGCCGCGGTACGCATAATCGCTGTTATGCGGAACTGGCGGAGCGGGGGTCTCGAGACCGGGAACCGCAGCCGGCCCGGGCGAGGTTCCCCGCAGTTCCTCCCAGCTCTTCCCAGTTGCTCACAGGTGCCCGAGCGGCGCGCCCGGGCGGTGCGGCAGGCGGATCCGCTGCCGTCAACCGTCGGCCGGTGCGTGCGGCGCGTCCGGGTCGACGGCCGAACAGGCCCAGCGCCGCGACGGACGGTCGCGACGGCTCGGGAGGAACGCGCAGCCCGTGCAGGCCGTCCGAGGCGTTCGATCGAGTCACGTCGTCGAGTCGCGTCGTCGAGCCGGGACGTCGAGCCGGTGTCGGGGGTGGCGTCGTCCCACCGGTGCGCGTGTCAGCCGCCGGAGCCGCGCGTGCGCGGGGTGGACTGCGACGGCGGTACTGACCGGTGGCACGTCGGAGGCCCTCTCGCGGGCCTGTCCACCCGCCCCTGCACACCGCCGATAATGCACATTATGACATTCAGCAGGTGGTGGGACGGCACGCGGCTCCCCCAGAAGTCCTGTTCCAGTGGCCATGCCCCCATCTCGCTGAACTCGTCCCACGTCGCAGTCGTGTTGTCCCGACGTCTCAGCTGCTCGTCCCAGCGACCGCCGGCTGCGCCCGTCGCCCCAGGAGAAGCTCCCGCGCCGGTGATGTTCACCTCGACACGCTCGGGCCGATCAGCGCCTGACCCGTCGCGATCGACCAGACTGCGGCCGTGGTGATCACCGATGCGCAAGCCGACGTCCGTCGCACCTACCGGGGCGGCTCGGTCGGTCAAGCCGTCTCGGCCGCGGTCTGGGCCACCGCCGGCGTCGTCCACCTCACCGCCTCCCCCGCCGCAGGCATCGCGGCGCTCTTCATCGGAGGCACGTTGATCTTCCCCGTCACCAGCCTCGTGCTGCGGCTGCTGGGAGGACCCGCGTCCCTGCCGGCCGGTCACCCGATGGCAGCCCTGGGCGCTCAGGTCGCTCTGACCGTGCCCGTCGGGATGCTGGTGGCCGTGGTGCTCGGCCTGCAGGACGCCGACGTGTTCTTCCCGGCCGCCACGCTCGTCGTCGGAGCTCACTACCTGCCCTTCGTGCACCTGTACGGCGACCGCCTCTTCGCCGCACTGGCTGTCGCCCTGATCGCCTCGGGCTGCGCGATCGCCGTGAGCGCGAACGTCCACGCCCCGGCCGGTGCCTGGGTCACCTCGGCGGTGTTGCTGGCGGCTGCTGTGGCCCTGCACGTACGTCACCGCCGCACCCTCGGGGGCGGTGCGCTCTCGGGCGAGGTGCCGGTCGAGGCCCGCTGAGCGGTTCCGGAGCCCTCGGAGCACACCGCCCCCACCGGCTCGCCGGGAGCGGTGCTCGCCCCACCACCGGCCCGCTCGTGCCGCTGACCGCCGCGCTCGCCGAGCGGTCCCTGCGCCGGGGACCGCGGTGAGCTCCCGCCGGCGGACCCTCGAGGTGCGCGGCAGCGGTCCCGTGGACGCTGCGCGTCACGTCGTGCGGCAGGTACCGTGCTCCCCGGCGTCAGCCGCCCTCCGGAGGTGACCGTGGACGACCGCGACCCCGCGGCGACGCTGCGCACGACGCTGGGACCGCTGGGCGCTCATGACCTGGGACTGGTCCTGCCGCACGAGCACCTGTTCGTCGACTTCCGCCCCGCCGACGCACCGGGTTTCGCGCAGGCGACGCTGGAGGAGTTCAACGCCCTCGCGGCTCCCCTGCTCACCGCCGCGGTCGCCGCCGGTGTCACGGCGCTCGTGGAGTGCACGCCTCCGGGTCTCGGCCGCCGGGCCGACCTCATCGGCGAGGTCAGCCGGTCGACGGGGGTGCCGGTCGCCCTGGCCACGGGCGTCTACCGCGAACCCTGGGTGCCGCAGTGGGTGTACGAGGCCGGTGACGAGGCGCTGGAGGAGTGGATGGTGCGCGAGCTCGTCGAGGGTGTCGACGACTCCGCGGTGCCGGCCGCGTTCATCAAGGTCTCCGCCGACGAGGAGGAGCTGCGACCGGTGGAGGAACGGGTCCTGCGGGCCGCCGCGCGGGCCTCCGCCCGCACCGGGGCGCTCGTCGGCACCCACACCACCGGTGGGTCGGTCCTGCTGCGCCAGCTGGAGATCGCCCTCGCGGAGGGGTTGTCCCCCGACCGGTTCCTGTCCATCCACACGCAGACCATCGGCGACGCCGGTGTGCGGCGGGCCGTCCTGGAGCAGGGGGCGTGGATCGAGTTCGACGACGTCGGCCAGGGCCCGGACGAGGGCACCCTGGACCTCGTGCTGACGACCCTGGAGGCGGGCTACGGCGACCAGTTGCTGCTCTCGCACGACGCGGGCTGGTTCGACCCGGCCCTGCCCGGCGGGGGCGAACCCCGCCCGTTCACCCACCTGACGGAGTCGTTCCTGCCGGCGCTGCGCGGCGCGGGGGTGGACGAGGGCGCGGTCGACCGGCTGTGCCGGCGCAACCCCTTCCGGGCCTTCGCCCGCTGACCGGCCGCGGCTACAGCACCGACAGGCCGCCCGGCGGCGCGGGGCGCCCGGTCGCCACGAGCAGCAGCGCGCCGGCCAGACCCGTCTCGACGGCGAGGTCGGTGACCAGGTGCAGCGCCTGCGCGGCGGCGGTGGCGGGCACGTCCGCCGCGAGGTCCAGCGCGGTGGCGAGGTCGGCGGTGTGGACGGTCAGCTCGAAGGTGCGCGTCGGCAGGTAGTCCGCCAGGCGCATGCCGCCCGCGAAGGTCGTCACGACCTCCTCGCCGTCGCGGGCGGCGACGAGGTCGAGCACGCGCGCGGCGAGCTCGGCCACGGCCGCCGCGGGGTCCGCGCCCAGGGCCCGGCCCGCCTCGTGCCCGCGCTGGGCGACCCCGGGGGCGGAGGCGGCCGCGCTCACGGCGCGGAAGTAGCCCGCCGGGGAGGTGATCTCGACGACCGGCGCCGGTCGCGCCAGGTACGCCTCGACGGTCGACAGGGAGCGGCTGGTGTGGCCGACGAGGGCGCGCACGTCCCACTCCCCCAGGCCGGGAGCGTCCCAGCGGTCCCCGACGAGGGCGGCGGTGCGGACGAACCACGCCGCCGCGTCCCCGAAGGCCCGGCGGGAGTCGTCCCAGGAGGAGGTCACGGCCGCAGGCTAGGGCCGAGCGGTCTCGCGGCGCCGGGGGTTCGCCGGCGCGGCAGCGGACTTGGCACTGCGGGCCGCTCCGGCCGCCGCGAGCCCGCGGCGGGACGCCCGGTCGCGCCGACGAGCACACCCGCGACGACGACGGCGCCCAGGGCGATCTCCACCGCGGGCGTGCGGTCCCCCAGCAGCAGCCAGGAGGAGGAGACCCCCGCGACCGGCACGAGCATCGAGAACGGCGCGACCACGCCGGAGGGGTGCCGGGCCAGCAGCGACGTCCACAGGCCCGAGCCGAGCAGTGTCGCCAGGACGACGACGTAGGCCAGTCCCGCCAGGGCCAGCCACCCCGTCGTGGTCGCGGTGGCCGTGGTCAGGGCGGTGAGGACCCGCTCGGGTCCCTCCAGCACCAGCGAGGCCGCTGCCACGGGCACCGGGGGCACCACGCTCATCCACAGCACCAGGTGCAGGGGCCGCGGCGGTCGCGCCAGGCGGCTGGACAGGTTGCCCAGCGCCCACCCCAGGCCCCCGGCGAGGGTGAGCAGCACCGCGGCCAGCGGTGCTCCCCCGTCGGCGGCGCCGCGGTGCAGCGCGATGCCGGCCAGCCCGGCGACCGCCACGAGGACACCGGCCGCCTGCCGCCCGGACAGCTTCTCGCGCAGCAGGAACGCCCCCAGCAGCACGGTGAACGGCGCGGAGGACTGCAGGACGATCGAGGCCAGGCCCGGCGGCATCCCGGCGTCCATCGCGGTGTACAGGAACAGGAACTGCAGCACCCCGAAACCCAGCCCGTAGCCGAGCAGCCAGCGCACCGGCACCCGCGGGCGCGGCACCAGCAGGACCGTCGGCACGGCCAGCAGGGCGAAGCGCAACGCCACCAGCAGCAGCGGCGGGAAGTGCGCGAGGGCGAGGTCGGTGGCGGGGAAGTTCAGCCCCCACAGCACCGCCACGAGGCAGGCGAGGGCACGGTCACGGGCAGGCACCCGCGCAGCGTCCCGCCCCGCGTACCGTGCAGTCCATCACAACTCCCAGCACCGTCGTTTCAGCGTCGCTGAACGATGGGAGGCTGGGCGGGTGGACGTCGACGCGCTGGCCGCCCTGGCGGCCGTCCGCAGCCAGGGCGGGGTCACCCGCGCCGCCGCCGTGCTGCACGTGAGCCCCTCGGCGGTCTCGCAGCGACTGGCCGCCCTGACCCGGGCCGCCGGCACGCCCCTGACCGAGCGGGAGGGTCGCCGCCTGCGCCTGACGCCCGCCGGGGAGGCGCTGGCCGACGCGGCCGTCGAGGTCGCCGCCGTGCTCGAGCGCGCCCGCGGCGCGGCGCGGGGCTCGCTGGAGCGGCCGACGGGGCTGGTGCGGGTGTCGGCGTTCGCCAGCGGCGCCGAGCTGCTGTTCCCCGGCCTGCTCACCCGCGTGGCGGGCCTGCCCGGTGTGCGGGTCGAGTGCTCGGACGAGGACGTCGCGCTGGACGCGTTCGCGCCGCTGACCGACCGCCTCGACGTCGTCGTCGCCCACCGCCCCGAGACCGAACCGGCCTGGAGCGCCCACCCCGCGCAGGTGACCACCACCCCCCTGCTGCGCGAACCGCTCGACGTGGCGGTCGCCGTGGACCACCCGCTGGCCGGGCGCAGCGGCCTGGACCCGGACGACCTGGTGGAGCAGGAGTGGGTCGCGGTGCGCGAGGGTTTCCCCGTGGCGCCCGTCCTGGACGCGGTCGCCGGCCGCCACGGGCCGGCGCGGATCGTGCAGCGCGTCAACGACTTCCACGTCGTCCTGGCCTTGGTCGCGGCCGGGCACGGGCTGGCGCTGCTGCCCCGCTTCACCTGCGGGCACCACCCCGGGGTGCGCCTCGTGCCGCTGACCGGGGTGCGCGCCGGCCGGCTCGTGGAGGCCCTCGTGCGCCCGGACAAGGCCGAACGCCCCCTGGTGCGCCTGGTGCTCGCCGAGCTGACGGCGCTGGCGCGCGAGCTGACCCCCGGCGCGAGCTGACCCCCGGCGCGAGCTGACCCCCGGCGCGGGAACTCCGGCGCGCCCGCCGGGGCGCCCGGAGCACACTGCCCGCGTGAGCGACCTGGTGGACCGCCTGGAGGAGTTCCTGGACGCCCCGCTGGCGGCCGCGTTCTTCGTCGTCGCCGACCACGACGGCCTGGGCGCGGACGACCTGGCCGACCCGGCCACCGCCTGCACCCTGGCGGCCACCGCGGTGGGTGAGCTGGACCCGTGGAGCGGTGACGCACCGCGCGTGCGCGCCCGCGCGGTGGAGGCCGTGCGGGACCTGCGCCCGCTCGTGCGGCGGGTGCTGGCCGACGAGCGCAACACCTGGTGGCAGGCCCCGCTGCGGCGCGAGGCGCAGCTGCACCTGGCAGGGCGCGACGACCGGGTGCCCGACGCGTCCGCGGTGCCGGTGCTGCAGGGGCCGCTGAACCGGTGGGAGACGTACGCGCAGCGCGGCGAGCACACGCTGATCACCTCCACCGAGCTGCCCGTGCCGCCGGAGTCGCCGGTCCGCTCCGGCGCGCACGCCGTCCTGGCCCACGGCGGCGGCGACTGGCAGCCGGGGTACCCGGTGCGCCAGCAGCGCCTGCGGGTGGCCGAGCACGCGCGGGTGGCCGAGGTGCACTCGCCCGCCGACTGGCACGACCTCGTCGCCCGCTACGGCGACCCGACCACTCACCCCGGCTCCGACGCCCACCTGGCGCGCAGCGGCGAGGTCGACAACGGCCTCGCCCCGACGTGGAGCGCGCTGGCCGCGGACCTGGACGGGGTGCACCTGAGCTTCGCGGGCCTGCTCAGCGCCCTGTTCGTGCCCCTCACCTCCGCGGACGTGGGCACGACGACCCTGTGGAGCTGGGAGCACGAGGGCACCCGCTGGGTCCGGTCGGTGTTCACCGCCACGGGCGAGCTGCCGCCGCTGGAGCGGGCGCCGGAGGTGGCGGGCCACGCCTCCCCGTGGTGGTGATCCTCCCCACCGGGCACTTGCCTGACGGGAAAGTCAACGCTACTTTCCTGACAGGCAAGACGCTCCGACGACGAGGAGGACGAGACCCGTGGACGCACGCGAAGCCGAGACCGCGCTGGCGCAGGCCGCCCGGCGCCGCCAGCAGACCATCGAGGCCGGCACCCGCGGTTGGTCGGCCCGCGCCACCTGGACCCTGTGCCTGGCCGTGCTCACCCTGGGGATCCTCACCGACGCGGACATGACCTGGTTGTGGTTCGTGCTGGTGGTGCTGGGCGGCGGGACCGCCTGGAGCAGCGGGGTGCGGTTGCGGCGCACCGGCGCCTCGCACCGCTGGCAGCTGGCGGTGGCCGCCAGCGCGCTGGTCGCGTTCGCCGCCTACGTGCTGTTCCAGTTCCCGGCCCGCGCCCTGGACTGGCCGCTGCCCAACACCGTCGGCGCCCTCGGCGCCTGCCTGGTGGTCGTCCTCCTGGTGCGCCCCGTGCAGGCGCGCCTGGCCGCGAGCCTGCGCCCGTGAGCCCGTCCCGCGGCACCGGGACGACGTCCCGGGACACCGAGGACACCGGGGTCCCCGCCGGCGCGCCGCTCCCCCGCCCGATCGACGAGTTCCTGCACACCCCCGCGCGGCTGAACATCTGCTCGCTGCTCGCGCCGGCGGAGTGGGTGCTGTTCTCCTTCCTGCGCGAGAGCATCGGCACCAGCGACTCGGCGCTGTCCAAGCAGCTGAGCGCGCTGGAGCAGGCCGGGTACGTGGAGGTCCGCAAGGAGCGCTCGGTGCGCCGGCAGACCTCCGTGCGCCTGACCGAGGACGGGCGCACCGCGTTCGAGGAGTACCTGCGCGGCCTGGAGGACCTGCTGGCCCGCGCCCGCGGCCGGACCTGACCGAGGAGGCCCGGCCGGCCCGCCGCGCGAGCACCCGCCGCGAGCCTCAGCCCTCCCGCTCCACCCCCCGGTCGGGGGCGTCCATGTCGCCGGTGGCCGGGGTCCCGGGCGCCAGCGCGTAGCGCAGCAGGACGGTGCCGCTGGGACCGGCCACCGGCGCCTCGAGCAGCCTGAGGTTCGCCGGGACCGTCCCGTGCGCGAACACCGTCTTGCCCACCCCCAGGACGACCGGGTGCACCCACAGGTCCAGGCGGTCGAACAGCCTGTGCCGCAGCAGGGTCTGCACCAGGTCCAGGCTGCCGACGACCGCGACGTGCTCGTGCCGCTCGCGGACCTCGCGCACCGCCGCCGGCAGGTCCGGGCCCAGCAGCGTCGACCCCGCCCACGACAGGTCCGGCCGGCCGCGCGAGGCCACGTACTTGGGCACGCGGTTGAACAGCGCGGCGATGCCGCCGTCCTCGCCACCGGAACGGTGCGGCCAGTACGCGGCGAACACGTCGTAGGTGCGCCGGCCCAGCAGCAGCGCGTCGGTGCCCTCGTAGGCGGCGGCGACCTGCGCGCCGGCGACCTCGTCCAGCAGCGGCGCCTGCCAGCCTCCGAACGGGAACCCCTCCGGGTCCTCCTGCGGGCTGCCGGAACTCTGCCCGACGAGGTCGAGGGTGGCGAACAGCTCGACGTGGATCGTTCCCACGGCGTCCTCCAGGTGGGTGCGGGGTTCCTGTCCGGGGTGGACCCGCGCGGGCCGCGGAACTCACCGGCGCCTCCTGCCCGCCCGGGCGCCGCGGCGCGAGATGCTGACCGGCGTGGACGCACGGGGCAGGCGCTGGTGGAACCTCACCCGCACGCGGGGACAGTCCCTCGCGTTCGGGTTGCTGTGGCTGGTGGTGACGCTGCTGCAGGCCAGCCTGCTCACCGGCGGCGACGTGCCCTGGTGGCGGTGGGCGCTGGTGCTGCTGATGGCGGGCCTGAGCGCGTACTACCTCACCGCGTGGTGGGTGCGCGGCCGGCGCGAGGACGGCAGCGGCCGCCGTTGACGGACCGCGAGGAGCAGCCACCGCCGGGGGCGGACCTGGCGCGCCGCTTCTGGCACGAGGCCGTCGAGCCCCTCCTGGACCGGCAGCTGCCCGGCCTGCGCTGCGCGGCGGGGCGGCTGGGCACCGGCTCGGACGTCCTCGGGCTGGACGACGCGACCAGCCGCGACCACGACTGGGGGTTGCGGCTGACGGTGCTGGTGCCACCCGGGCGGGAGGGGTCCGTGCGGGAGGTCCTGGAGGAGGGCCTGCCCGAGCGGTTCGCCGGGCACCCCGTCCGGTTCCCCTCACCGGCGATCCGCACCCTCGGCACCGCGTCGAGGTGCTGAGCCTGGAAGACCTCAGCGACCGTCACCTGGGCACGGCCCCGGACGGCCCTCTCGGGCCGCTGGACTGGCTGTCCCTGACCGGGCAGGCGGTGCTGGAGGTCACCGCCGGGCCGGTGTTCCGCGACGACGACGGTGCCCTGACGCGGCTGCGCGAGCACTTGTCGTGGTACCCGGACGACGTGCACCGCTACGCGCTGGCGTGCGACTGGCAGCGCCTGGACCAGGAACTGCCCCTCCTCGGTCGCACCGCCGACGTGGGCGACGACCTCGGCTCGCGCCTGCTGACCGCCCGCCTGGCCCGCGTCGCCGTGCACCTGGGTTTCCTGCTGCACCGGCGCTGGCCGCCGTACGCCGAGTGGACCGGCACCCTGTTCGCGCGCCTGCCCGTCGCCGCGACCGTGCGCCCGGCCCTGGAGGACGCCGTGCGCGCGGACACCCGCCAGGGGCGGCAGGCAGCACTGGGCGCCGCGCTGGACGCCCTGCTGGACCTGCAGCGCGCCGCGGGCCTGCCCGCTCCCCGGGCGCCGGCCGCGGCGACGCGGCCGTTCCACGACCGCCCCCACCGCTGCGTGCACCCGGAGGTGGTGCCGCTGCTGCTGGACGCCGTGCGCGACCCGGCCGTGCGGCGCCTGCCGGCCGGGGTGGGCAGCGTGGAGCAGTGGGTCGACGACGTCGACGTCCTCGTCCACCCCGACCGGCGCCGCGCCGTCACCGCCGCCTGGCGCGCCGCCACCGGTGGGGCGTGAGCGCGCCACCCCGCCCGCCGGTGCCTAGGGTCGCGCTCGTGCACTCCTACGAACCGCGCCACGGGCACGGCCTGGCTCACGACCCGCTGAACTCCATCGTGGCGCCGCGGCCCATCGGGTGGGTGTCCACGCGCTCGGCGGCCGGGGTCGTCAACCTCGCCCCCTACAGCTTCTTCAACCTCTTCAACTACTCCCCGCCCGTCGTGGGCTTCGCCAGCACCGGGTGGAAGGACAGCGTCGCCAACGTCCGCGAGACCGGCGAGTTCGTGTGGAACCTGGCCACCGTGGCGCTCGCGGAGCAGATGAACGCCACCTCCGCGCCGGTGCCCGCCGACGTCGACGAGTTCGCCCTCGCCGGGCTGGAACCGGCCCCCTCCACCCTCGTCGCGCCGCCGCGGGTGGCGGCCAGCCCCGCCGCCTTCGAGTGCCGCCTGAGCGACGTGGTGCGCCTGAAGGACGCCGCCGGCCGCGAGGTCGACACCTGGCTGGTCCTCGGCGAGGCCGTCCTGGTCCACCTCGACGAGCGGGTCCTCGTCGACGGCGTGTTCGACCTGCTGGCCGCCGACCCGCTGCTGCGCGCCGGCGGCCCGGGCGACTACTTCACCCTCGCCCCCGAGCGGCGCCTGCGGATGACCCGGCCCGGCGCGTGAGCGAGCCGGCCGATCAGCAGACCGCCGGCTCCCCGTCCCGGCCGAGGGCGCGGTAGCGCCGGAGCAGTTCGTGCCCGTCGCGACCCCGCAGCACCGGCACGCCCGCCACCTCCTCCTGCTGCTCCCCCGCGTCGCGCGGTCGCGGGGAGGCGGTGGGACCGACCTGCCGCAGCGCGACGGCGACGACCGCGTCGGGGTGCTCCCGGGTGAAGTCGGCGCACACCGCCGGGTCGTCCTCCCCGTCGTCGCCGACGAGGAACCAGCGCACCCCCGGGAACTCCTCGCGCAGGAACGCGGTGAGCAGGTCCGCGGCACCCTCCACGGGCCGGCGCTGCGCGAACGCCCGCGCAGCCGTGCGCCACGCGGCGCGCAGCGGGTGCCGCAGGCCCGTCACCAGCGCGGTGCCGTCGATGCCGCAGACGATCCCCACCCGCGCGTCCGGGTCGGCGACGTGCACGGGGGCGTGCACCGGCCCGCGGCCGCCGGCGCGGAACGCGACCGTCGCGGTGCCGGGGGTCGACGGAGCGGGCAGGACCACGTCGATCATCCCGCCTCGGTCGCTGCGCACCACGTGCTCCTGCACGTCCGGTCCCGCCGGCAGCGCCACGCTGACCGGCACGCGGGAGCGCTGCAGCGTCAGCAGGCGCCGCCAGCCGGCCACCCCGCGCACCGCGCTCGGCTCGGTGCCCGCCGGGGCCAGCACCACCCGGCCCAGGACCCGCGCGGAGCCGTCCACGCCGTACCCCGGGTAGGGCAGCACCGCGTACGTCCACCCGCGTCTGGTCAGCACCGACGCGATCCCGGTGCGGGTGGCGCGCTGGAGGTGGAAGAACCACTCCGCCGCCCGGGGGAGGACCCGGCGCCCGGCTAGCGTGGGGGCCGTGCCGCTGCTGGGCCCCGACGACCCCCTGCCCCACCGACCCCACCGGGTCCTGCTGGCCGGCACCTCCGGATCGGGCAAGACCACCACCGCCGCGCGGGTGGCCGAGCTGCTCGGTGCGCCCCACGTGGAGATCGACGCCCTGTTCCACGGACCCGGCTGGGTCCCGCGCCCCGGTTTCGTCGACGACGTGCACCGCTTCAGCGCCGGCCCGGCGTGGGTCACCGAGTGGCAGTACGACCAGGTCCTGCAGCACCTGGCCGAGCGGGCCGACCTGCTCGTGCACCTGGACCCGCCCCGCCGCGTCGTCCTGCGCCAGGTGGTGCGCCGCACCCTCGAGCGCCGGCTGCGCCGGCAGGAGCTGTGGAACGGCAACGTCGAACCCCCCCTGCGCACCTTCTGGACCGACCCCGAGCACGTGGTCCGCTGGGCCTGGAACACCCACCCGCGCACCGCCGCCCGCGTCCAGGCCCTGCGCCGCGACCGCCCGGACCTGCCGGTCGTGCGGCTGCGCTCGCGCGCCGAGGTGCGCCGGTGGCTGCGCGGTCCGCTGGCCCGCGCCGCCGGCTGACGGCGGACGGCGGGCTGCTGACGGCGATCGAGCAGGAGCCGCCGCCCGGGTCCCGCCCGGCCTCAGGTCAGCGACCTCGCGGCGGCGACCTCGTGCTCGACCACGGACGCCGCGCGGACCTCGGCGCGCTGCTCCTCGTCCGGGCCGCTGCCGCGGAACGCCTCGGCGGCCGCCCGCGAGACCCACCGCTCCAGCACCAGCACGCGCCCGGGGTCCAGCGGGTCCGCCGCGACCGCGAACTCCAGGCAGCCGTCCGCCGCGCGGGCCAGGCGCACCACCTCGGCGCACCCGGCCACGTACTCGTCCCGCCGGCCGGCGTCCACGACGAGGAACCCGGTGACGACCACCGCGGTCTCCTGCGCGCCCGTCCCCCGGGCGCCCGGCGCAGCGCCGTTCACCGGTGGCCCGCGCAGTGGTCGTCGGCGCCCGCACCGGCCGGGACGTCGGTGAACGCCCACTGCACCGTGGGACGGCCGGCGGTGCGGAACTGCCCGCCGCGCACGTCGAACGGCTGCGGCCAGCCCGGCGGGGAGTCCTCCCACGCCTCCTGGCGCCCGTACGCGGTGCGGTCCAGCAGGTGGTAGCTCCACGCCATCGCCTCCGTGCCGCGGCCCGTGGTCCACCACGTCTCGAACACCCGCGCGCCCACCCTCAGGTAGGCGGCCAGGAACCCGAACCCCCGGCCGGCGAGCAGTTGCCCGGAACCGCTCGCCGACCACCACGGCAGGCGCACGCCCACCGCGGCGGCGTACGCGGCGCTCTCCTCGTACCCGCCCTGGCACAGCACCGCCAGGGTCACGTCCCGGCTGTGCAGGTACTCCGGGCGCTGCACGCCGGCGACGAAGAACGTGCACCCCTCGCACTGCCCCTCCGGCGGCTGCCCGTCGTGCCACATGTGGAAGTAGGCCAGCAGCTGACGGCGCCCCTCGAAGACGTCCACGAACGGCACCGGGCCGTCCGGGCCCACGACCCGCGCACCGGCGGGCACCTCGGTCATCGGCAGGCGGCGGCGCGCGGCGGCCAGCGCGTCGCCCTCGCGCGTGTGCGCCTTCTCGCGCACCAGCAGCTCCTCGCAGGCGGCCAGCCACGCGGCCCGGTCCACGACGGGCGGGGCGGCGGTGGCGGTGACGGGTTCCAGCGGCAGACGGACGGCCACGGTGTCCTCCTCGGGTCGGTCCCCCTGTGACCGGTCCGGCCCGCGGAACTCACCGGCCCGCGGAACTCACCGGCGCGGGGCCGGCGGTGCGCAGCCGGCGGCGCGGAACGGTCAGGACCCGCCGGCCGCCCGCTCACGCCGGTACCGCGACCACGCCGCCGTGCACGCCGGGCAGCGGCAACCCAGGTTGCGGTACCCGTTGGCGCTGCCGTGCCGCTCGTCCCCGGGGTCGGCCCGGAACGCCTCGCGCGCCTGCTCGGCCGTCGGGCGGGCCACCGCCACGGACTGGCCCGCCGCCGCTCGCCACGTGCGCACCGTGGGGTGGCTGACCCCCAGCACCCGCGCGGCCTCCTGCTGGCTCAGGCCCGCCGTCGCGGCCACCGCCTCGCGCCAGTCGCCGAACCCGGCGCGGCGCGCCACCTCGTCGCGGTCGTAGCGCGGCACGTGCCCGTCCTCCCCGTCGCCGGAGCGGTGCTGCCCGCCCCACCGACACCGTCCCGGACCTCGGGCGCGGGCGCCAGCGGGCTCACCGCCGCCCGGGACGACCGGGCCGACCGCCCAGCACGAGCAGGTGGGCGATGACCCCGAGCTCCGCGACCGTCGCGGGAACCGTCAGGGCCCCCGACAGCGCACCGGCCCCCGGCAGCGCCTGCGCCACGACGACGCTGAGCACGTACCCCGCGCCGCCGGCCACGAGCAGGTGCCCCAACGGCCGCGGCCGCCAGCGCGCCCGCAGGACGCACACCCCCATCGGCACCAGCCACAGGCCGAAGAACACCGCACCCACCCCCCACAGCGCGTCGCTGACGGTGAAGGCCAGGTGCACCAGGCCGGCGTCCCCACCACCTGCCAAGCGCACCGCCGTGGCCAGGAAGGCGGCGCTGACCAGCACCGCCACCGCGTTCACCAGGCCGAACACGGCCGTCGCCGCCGCCGCGAACGGGTCGACCGCGCGGAACAGGCGCCACCACCACAGCGCCGTCAGCGACTGCGTCACCACCAGTCCCAGCTCCAGGACCACCGCCAGCCGCGCCAGTCCCTCCTGCTGCACCACCGCCGCCAGCGTCGCGGCGGGGTCGCCCGGGCTGAACAGCACCGGGCGCAGCAGCAGGAACGCCGGCACCCCGGCCAGCGCCATCGCCAGGTACAGCGCCCCGGTCGTGCGGGCGGTGCGCGGGGACCACGGCGGCGCGGCGGTCGCCACCGCGCCACCGGGACCGGCCCGGTCCGGGTGACCGGCCCGGTCCGGGTCCTCCTGCTGCGGCGGTGCGGGGCTGGGTGGGCGAGCTGGACCGGGCACGACGGGCTCCCTCCGACGTCCTTACGTTGTAAGGGAACCGTACGCTGTCAGGGACCCCGACGGAAGGGGCGCGGCGACCGCACCGCCGACGGCGGGACGGGCACGAGCGGGGAGGACCACCGGTGAGCGCACCCACCACCCGCGGCACCCTCAACAGGCAGCGCGTCCTCGCCACGGCGCTCGCCGTCGCCGACGCCGACGGCCTCACCGCCGTGACGATGCGCCGCCTGGCCCGCGACCTCGGCGTGGAGGCCATGTCGATCTACCACCACGTGCGCGGCAAGGACGCCCTGCTCGACGGTCTCGTCGAGACCGTCCTGGACGAGGCCGCCGCCGAGCTCACCCGCGCCGGCGACGCGCCGCGGCAGTGGCGCGCAGCGCTGCGGCACCGGTGCCTCGCCGCCCGGACCGTCATGCTGCGTCACCCCTGGGCACCCGCGCTGCTCACGTCCCGGCCCGCCGTCCCGCCCAGCGCCTTCGCGTGGTTCGAGGCCGTGCTGGCCACGCTCGTGGAGGGCGGTTTCTCCTACGCCCTGGCCCACCGGGCGCTGCACGCCCTCGGCAGCACCGCCCTGGGATTCACGCAGGAACTGTTCACCCCCGCTCCCCCCGCGTCGGCGGCGACCGGTCCCGCCGACGCCTCCGCCGACGCGCTGAGCGCGCTGTCACGGATGGCCGACGTCCTGCCGCACACCGCCGCCATGGTCGCCGCCGAGGTGAACGCCCACGACGGCGACGTGCTGGGCTGGTGCGACAGCCAGGCCGAGTTCGAGTTCACCCTCGACCTCCTGCTCGACGGCCTGGAGCGCGCCCGCTGAGCAGCGGGCCGCCCCTCAGCCGTCCGCGGTCGTCCCCTCCCACACCGGTTCCGGCCCCCGGCGGCCACCGGCCGCCCACGCCAGCCGCCGCAGGTAGAACTCCCACCCGCTGCGCACGTCCTCCGGCCGCAGGTCCTCCGCCAGCAGGTGCGTCGACCGCACCCGGGCGCCCGTCCCCGCCGGCGCCACCTCCAGCTCCAACGGCCACCCGTCCACGACCACCGCGAACGAGCGCGGGGGGTCGCACGCGCTGACCCGCAGCGCCGAGACCGGCGCGCCCTCCTCCACGGTCAGCCGCAGCCGGCCCTCCTGCCCCGCCGACAGCGGCCCCTCCAGCTCCCCCAGCCACGTCGCCAGGTCCGCCGGCGCGGTCAGGAACCGCCACACGACCGCGGCGGGCGCGTCCACCGCCCCCTCCACGACCAGCCGCCGCTGCGCGAGGTCCGACACACCGGCCAGCGTCCTCGCCACCGCGCCGGGTGTCCAGACCCGCACTGGTGCAACGGACCCGGCAGGTGCACCCGCCGGGGAAACTCCCCGCGCCCACGGCACCGGCGCCGCTAGCGTCCCGGCCGCGCGGTCCGGGGGGACCGCGCCACCGCGCAGCCGGGGGGCGCGCGGTACCACCAGGGGGGACGAGATGACGACGCACGACCACACCGCCAGCACGACCACCAGCACGACCGCGACCGCGGGGGCACCGGCCGGTACCACCCGCCGCCACCTGTTCCGCTGGGGCGCCGCGCTCGGCGGTGCCGCGGCGGTCACCGGGTGCGCCCGCAGCGTGTCGCGGGCAGCGGCACCCGCACGCCCGGAGCAGGTCAGCGACCCCGCTCAGGCGCTGGACCTGCTGCGCGAGGGCAACCGCCGCTTCAGCGCCGCGCCCGAGCGGCGCACGCCGATCAGCGCGCATCGCCGCGAGCACCTCGCGGACGGGCAGCACCCCTTCGCGGCCGTGCTGTCCTGCGCCGACTCGCGCGTCCCGCCCGAACTGGTCTTCGACCAGGGCCTGGGCGACCTGTTCGTCGTGCGCACCGCCGGCCACGTCGTCGCCCCGCCCGTCCTGGGCAGCCTGCAGTACGCCGTCGAGCACCTGCACGTGCCGCTCGTGCTGGTCCTCGGCCACAGCAGCTGCGGGGCGGTGAGCGCGACCCTGGACGCGGTCCGCGACGCCTCGGCGCCCACCGGCACCGCGATCGACTCCCTCGTGGAGGCGATCCGCCCCGCGGCCGGGCGGGCCCTGACCGGACCCGACCCCGAGCACCACCTCGCCGACGCCGTGCGGTTCAACGTGGCCGCGGGCGTGGACGCGCTCTCGCAGGACCCGCTGCTCGGGCACGCCGTCGGCGCCGGCCACCTGCGCGTGGTGGGCGCCACCTACGACCTGCGCGAGGGCACCGTCACCTTCCTGTGAACGGCCGTCCCCGACGACCGCGGCCGGCGGGCCCCGGCTCAGCGCGCCGGGCCCGCCGCCCCCAGCAGCTCCGCCGCCCGCGACCGCAGCAGCTCGGCCAGCTCGACCGACTCCCCGTCCCGGGCACCGCGCCCCACCTGCAGCGGCGGGTCGGACGGCTCCACGCGCACCCCCAGCAGCAGAGCGCGCACGCTGGGCGCGACCACCAGCACGTGGTAGGACCCGTCCTCGGCCACGCCGAGGGAACCGTCGCGCTTGAGGTACCAGCCCGTCAGGCCCGTGCGGTAGCGGGCGCGGCCCGCGCTCGCGCGCAGCGGCACGGGCGGCACCCCGGCCGCGCGCAGGTCCGCCGTGAACGTCCGCAGCATCGCGCGGGCGCGCTCGTGCTCGCGCTGCCGGGCGCGCTCGGCCGCCCGGGCGTGCGCCAGGGCCGCCTCGCTGCGCTGCTCGCGCCACCGGGCGCGCTCGTCCACGCGGGGAGCCTACGTCGGGGCGTCCGGGCCGGACCGGCCGCTGGAGCACTGCCCGCGCCAGCGCTCACGGGTCAGCCGGTGCAGCACGTGCCGGCGCAGCGGGTGCCCCACCGGCAGCGCGGGGTGCTCGAACTCCCCGTCCGCGACCATGCCGAGGCGGCGCATCACCGCCCGCGACCGCGTGTTCGGGGCGGCGGTGAAGGAGACCACGTCGTCCAGCGCGGCCTCCTCGAACGCCACCCGCAACGCCTCCCGGCCCGCTTCGGTGGCGTACCCGTGCCCCCACGCCCAGCGGGCCAGGCGCCAACCCACCTCCACGCAGGGGGTGAAGCACGCCTCGAACCGCGGCACCGACAGACCGGCGAACCCGGCGAAACCCCAGCGGTCCGCCGCTGGGTCGACGACCTCGACCGCCCACAGGCCCCACCCGCGCTCGGCGATCCCCGCGTCGGCCCGCGCCGCCAGCGCGTCGCTGTCCGCCCGCCCCAGCGGGGCGGGGAAGTGCTCCATCACCTCCGGGTCGGCGTTCAGCCGGGCGAACGGCGCGAGGTCCTCCTCGCGCCAGCGCCGCAGCAGCAGCCGCGCCGTGCGGTGATCCCCCACCGGCGGCTCGGGCACGGCGCTCAGTCCTCGACCTCGATCTGCACGCGCAGCACCTGCTCGGCCTCCGGGCCGATCAGCTGCGAGCGGATCCGCTCGTGCTCCGGGTCGGTGTCGTAGCGGTGGTAGGCGTCCGCGTCGACCAGGTCGACGACGATGCCGTAGTCGCCGTTGCCCTCCCGCAGCCCGGCGTCCAGGCGGGCGTGGGCGCGCAGCAGCCCTTCCAGGCGCAGGGCCTCGATGCCCGCCAGGCCCTCCCGCACCCGGTCCAGGTCCGCGCCCGGCTTCAGCCGCCCCGTCACGACGTTCCTGATCACTGCCGCCCCTCTCCTCGTCCTCGACCGGCCCACGCCGACCGCGTCGTCCCACTCACCAGCACCTCGCCCACCGCCCGACCCGGACCCGGGTCACGGCGCCGGACGCGCGCGGACCTCCACCGCCAGCACCGCCACGTCGTCCGCGGCCCCCGCCACGCCGCCCAGGGTCGACAGCAGGTGCTCGCACAGCGCGTCCGGGTCCGCCGGCCCGGACGCGACCGCCGCCCGCACCCGCTCCAGCCCCACCGACAGCACCTCGCCGCGCCGCTCCACCAGCCCGTCGGTGTACCCCACCACCACCGACCCCTCCGGCACGTCCACCGTGGCGCTGACCCGCCGACCCGCCCGCACGCCCAGCAGCAGGTCCCCCGCCTCCGACAGCACCCGCACCGCCCCGTCCGGCGTGCGCACCAGCAGCGGCGGGTGCCCGGCGCTGGAGTGCTCCAGCCGCCACCCCCCGTCCGGGCGCGGGCTCAGCCGCGCGTACGCCAGGGTCGCCATCGTCGGGATGCCCAGGCCCAGCAGCAGGTCGTCCACCCGCTCCAGCACCCGCGCCGGGGGCCGGTCGGCGAACTCCCACGCGCTGGCCCGCAGCAGTCCCCGCAGGTGGCCCATCGCCGCCGCCGCCAGCACGTCGTGGCCCACCACGTCGCCGACCGCCAGGCCGACCGCCCCGCCCGGCAGCGGCACCAGCTCGTAGAAGTCCCCACCCACCTGCGCGCCCGAGGCCGCCGCCCGGTACCGCGCCGCCGCCCGCAGCCCCGGCACCACCGGCAGGGCCGGCAGCAGGCTCGCCTGCAGCGTCTCGGCGATCTCGTGCTGCTGCTCGTACAGCCGCGCGTTGTCCAGGATCAGCCCGGCCCGCCGCGCCAGGTCCCCCGCCACCCGCCGGTCCCCCGCGCCCAGCGCGGGCGCGTCGCCGTCGCGCAGCAGGACCAGCACGTCCCGGGTGCGCTCCCGCCCCTCCAGCGGCACCACCAGCGCCGAGCGCGCCCCCAGCGCGGCCGCCGCGCCCGCGTGCTCGGCGGGCTCACCGCCCGCCGGACGCTCCCGCAGGACCTCCCGGACCCGCCGCACCGCCGCCTCCGGCCACCCCGCCGCCGGCGCTGCCGGCGCCACGGCCTCGCGCCCGTCCGCTGCCAGCACCACCGCCCGGTCCGCCAGCACCGGCACCACCAGGTCGGCCAGCGCCCGCAGGCACTCCGCCACCCCCAGCGCCCCCGCCAGCCTCGTCGTCGCCCCCGCCAGCAGCTCCAGGCGCGCCCGCGCCCGCTCCGCCGACGCCCGCGACGCCTCCGCCTCGGCCCGCGCCACCTCCGCGTCCCGGCGCGCCCGGCGCTCCGCCGCCAGCGCCCGGTCGCGCTCCTGACCGGCCACCACCCGCTCCGTCACGTCCAGCTGGATGCCCACGTAGTGGGTCACCGTCCCCGCCCCGTCGCGCACCGGGCTCAGCGCCAGCTCGTTCCAGAACGCGCTGCCGTCCTTGCGGTAGTTCAGCAGCGTCGTCGACCCGTCCCGGCCCGCGCGGATCGTCTCGCGCACCTCCCGCGGCGCCGCCGGGTCCGTCCCCGGCCCCTGCAGGAAGCGGCAGTTGCGCCCCACGACCTCCTCGAACGCGTACCCCGTGGTCACCGTGAACGCCGGGTTCACCCACACCAGCGGCATGTCCGGCGTCTGGGCGTCCGCCACCGTGAACGACAGCGCCGTCGCCAGCACCGCACGGTCGCGCAACCGCGACCCCTCGTCCTCGCCCGGCGGACCCGCCTCCACCGGCAGCAGCGTCACCAGCACCCGCCGGTGCAGCCCGGGCGTGCCCTCCAGCGGCACCGCCACCACCCACCGCTGCTGCACCTCGAGCCCCACGCCGACGACCGCACCGCCCACGGCGCGCCCCCGAGCCGCCAGCGCCAGCGGGTCACGCCCCGGCGGGCACGGCGCCCCGTCCGGCGACCGCAGCCGCACCGCCGCCGACCACTCGCCCACGGCCACCGGCAGCCGCGTCCCCGGCGCCAGATCCACCGCCGCCGCGTTGGCGTGCACCACCGCACCCGTCTCGGTGTCCACGACGACCACGGCCGCGCGCTCGCTGACCACGCGCGCCACGTCGCGCGCACCACCCCCGGTGCTGGAGGTCGCCTCGACCACGAGCCCTCCTCAGCACGCGCGGACGTCCGCCCGCCGGACGGTCCGGCCGACGAGCCTAGGCGCAGGTCCGTGGCTACGGTGGTCCGGGTGAACCCCGCTACCCGCGCCGCCGACGCCGCCTGCCGCGCCTACCAGCGCCACCTGTCCCCCCGCAAGCGGTGGGCCTGCGCCCACCGCGTCCACCACGGCGGGGACTCCTGCTCCGGCGCCGTGCGCACGCTGCTGCTCCAGCGCGGCCTGCTCGGGGCGCTCGCCCCCACCGCCGGACGGTTCCTGGCCTGCTACCGCGCCGCCGCCGCGCTGCGCGCCCTCGGCGCCGTGCCCGGCCCGGCCATGGCCGGCGGTGCGCAGGGCGTGTGCTGCTGCGGGCCGATCCCCATCCCCTTCCGCTTCTGAGCCCGGCCCGGCGCCCCACCGGGGCGGGGCGCCGGAACCCCCTCCTCTAGGGTCGGCGGGCGAGACGCCCCGCACGACGACGAACGGGAGGGCCGGCATGAGCCCCACGGGCAGCACCCACACGATCGAGCCGCGCTACTCGCGCACGTGGCTGCTGGTGGCGGCGACCCGCCCCGACACCTTCGACCGGCTGGCCGCCTCCAAGGCCGACGAGGTCGTCCTCGACGTCGAGGACGCCGTCGACCCCACCCGCAAGGACTCCGCCCGCGCCGACGTCGTGGAGTGGCTGCGCGCCGGCGGGCGCGCGTGGGTGCGCATCAACGACCGCGAGTCCCCGCACTGGCAGGCCGACGTCGACCAGCTGCGCGGCGTGCCCGGGCTCAAGGGCGTCATGCTCGCCAAGGCCGAGTCCGGCCGGCAGGTGGAGGACACCTACACCGCCCTGGGCAGCGAACTGCCCGTGCTGGCGCTCGTGGAGTCCGCGCTGGGCATCGAGGACGCCCGCGACATCGCCACCGCCCGCGGCGCCTTCCGCCTGGCCTTCGGCAGCGGCGACTACCGCCGCGACACCGGCGCCAGCGCCGACGACATCGCCATGGCCTACCCCCGCAGCCGGCTCGTCACCGCCAGCCGCATCGGCGGCCTGCCCGGACCCATCGACGGGCCCACCGTCGGCGGCAGCCTGCCCACGCTGCGCGAGAACTCCCACATGGCCGTCTCCCTCGGCCTCATGGGCAAGCTGTGCCTGGACGCCGAGCAGGCGCCCGTCATCAACGAGGTCATGAGCCCCACCGGCACGGACTTCAGCTGGGCGCTGGGTGTCCTGCGCGACTTCGAGGAGAGCGGCGGCGTCGTCCGCGACGGCAGCGACCTGCCCCGCATCGGCCGGGCGCGGCGCATCAAGGAGCTCGCCGAGGCGTTCGCCGTGGCACCCGCCTGAGCTCGTCCCACCCCTGGCACACCGTCCCACCGTCGGCGTACTGTGGGACGGTGCCCTCCTCGTACACCGTGCGCCTGGACGCCAAGCGCCGCCCGACGCTGCCCGCAGAGCTGCTCGCCGCCGTCGACGCCCGTCCCGGCAGCGAACTGGTCGCCACCGTCGAGGACGGCCGCATCGTGCTGGAGACCCGCGAAGCCCTGATGGAACGGCTGCGCGCCAAGCACGCCGCGCACCCCGGCGAGCAGGACGTCCCCCAGGTCGAGGACGACGCCTACGGGACGACCAACACCCCCGACCCCCTGCCCGCCCACGTCCTCACCAGCGACCCCGCCGCCCTCGCCCGCGAGTTCGACGCGCTGTACGGCGGCGCCCACAGCGCCGCGTGACCACCCAGAGCATCGCGCAGGCCGGTTTCCTCCTCGACACCTCCGCCGTCCTGTCCTGGCTGGACCCCACCGGCGAACCCGAGCACGCCCGGCGCCGCCTCGACGTCCTCTTCGGCGCCCACCGGCCCGCGGGGTTCCCCCCCGTGCACGTCACCGCCCCCACCCTGGCCGAGGTCGTCCACGTGCGCGCCCACCGCACCCGCACGCCGGCCGCGGGCGCGGCGCTCGCCGAGGACCTGGAGCAGCTGGGCGTGCGCGTCCTGGACTGGCGCAGCGGGTTCCTCACCGAGCTGCCCGCCGTCCACGCCGCCGAGCAGGCGTCCGTCCTCTACCCGCTGCGCTCCTTCACCCTCGCCGACGAGCTGGTCCTGGCGGCCGCGCGCCACCTGGGCCTGACGGTCGTCACGACGGACCAGTTCTGGTGGTCGGCCCCCGACCTCGGCGTCAGCCTGTTCAACTACCGGGCGTGAAGGACGGCGCGTCGGCCGGCAGGTAGGGCGAGAGGAACCCGCACATCCCCAGGACGGGCCGCTCGCGGCGCGACAGGCCGGTCACGGTGGCCCGCCGCAGGTGCGCGGCGTCCCCAGCGGCCAGCGCGTTCAGCTGCTCGTCCGTGGCGCGCGCGGCCGCCGCCGCACCCTCCTCGACGCGGCGGCGGAACTCCGCGACCCGGTGCCGGACCAGCGCCGCGGCCGCGGCGTGGAACTCGGCCAGCGCGGAGCCGTCGCCGTCGCAGGTGCGGCGCAGGATCCGCGCGTACCC
This sequence comes from Kineococcus haloalkalitolerans, assembly GCF_050871905.1. Classification (NCBI taxonomy): domain Bacteria; kingdom Bacillati; phylum Actinomycetota; class Actinomycetes; order Kineosporiales; family Kineosporiaceae; genus Kineococcus; species Kineococcus haloalkalitolerans. The sequence goes on along the minus strand of NZ_JBJLSH010000030.1, from coordinate 16,361 downwards.
CTCGACCGCGAGGTCCCGGCGCGCCCGCGCCCGGTCGGGCGACGGGCTACCGTCCGGGCCGGCCAGCGACGCGGCCGCCGCGTACGCCTCCGGGCTCACCAGGTGCTCCGGCGGGAACGTCATGACGGCGTCCCCGGCCTCCGGCAGTCCGCTGTTCTGCATGACGACGACGACGTCGAGGTCCCCGGTGTTCACGGCGCGGTGCACGGTGCCGGGCGTGAACCACACCACGTCGCCGGGGTGCAGCTCGCGCTCCTGCGGGCCGTCGGCCGTCAGGGTGTGGAGCTCACCGCGACCACCGACCACCACGTAGCACTCCGTGCAGGCGGTGTGCACGTGCGGCGACCCGCCGTGCAGGCCGTCGACGCTCTGCCACGGGTACACCGCCAGCCGGCTGATGCCGACCGCGCCGGGCAGCTCCGGCACCGGAGCGCTCACAACGCGAACTCCGCCGCCCGCGCCTCGATCTCCTCGCGGTCCCAGGCCCCGTCGCCGACGACGACGCGGTGGCGCAGCGCCAGGACCTCCCCCGGCTCCAGGCGCACGACCTCGGAGAACGCGAACGAGGGCGCGACGGCCGCGAACGGCTCGTGGCGCACGAACCAGCGCAGCGGCACAGGCGCCGAGGAGGACCCCGCCAGGAACAGCAGCGTGCCGCGGCCGTCGACCTCGTCGTGCTCGCCGCTGTACGCCAGCCACGGGCTCGTCGTCCCCATGGCCTCCTCGCCCGTGACGTCGGCGGTGGTGATCGCACCGCCGCGCCAGCCGCGCGGCCCGCGCCAGAACAACCCCGTGTACCCGGCGTCCGGCCGGCCGTTGGTCGTGGGGCTGCCCAGCTCCAGCGCCTCGCCGCGCACGTTGCGCACCTCGGTGGCGAAGTCGAGGACCCACAGACCGCGCTCGGTGTCCACCCCGTGGAAGCGCCAGCGCCGGCGCTCGTCGGCCCACTCCTGGCCCGCGGCGCTCAACCACGTCAGCCGCTCGGCGACGACGACCTCGCCACCGGGAGCCTCCAGCGCCTCGAACTCCTCGTGGCGCATGGAGCCGACGTTGTCGAGCGGGACGTACCCGCGGCCGTGGACGTAGGTCCCGCCGCCCCACAGGTTCTGCCCCGACACGTCCGTGGCCGTCATCTGCAGGCCCTTGTGCCAGCGGTGGTCGTTGGGGCGGAACCCGGTCACGACGGCCCCGCCGAGCGTGCGCAGCGGGTGCAGGTACGGCTTGCGGGACTCGGAGGCGGCGAAGTCCCCGTCGTGGACGTAGGTGGCGAGGTCCACACCGGCGGCCCGGACGGCGAGGCGACCCGGGACGCTCTCGTCCACGGTGACGGGCGCGGTCCCTGCGGTGGTGGTCGGCACGGCGGTGTACTCCCTCGTACGGTGGAAAGCGCTTGCCAGAGTTTGTCCCCGCGCTCGGGGGGCGTCAACCCGCTGGCTTGGCTGGTTGGATCTCCAGTCGTTTGAAGTTGCAATGGCTATAGTATTTGAACTTCACTGGCCGCCACCCGGGCCGACGACCCGAGAAGATCCCTTGGTCGCACCTGGTCGACGCGCGGACCTCGGAGCCGTCGAGCGGTCAGCGTCCGGAGACCCCCGCGCACTCCCCCGCTGCCGGCACCGCGACGAGCCGAGGAGGTCGTCGCGGCAGCCCTCCTCGCCCGGTGCGGGCGGCGCCCAGCGCGGCGCCGCCCGCACCGGGCCGCACGACCGGCTGGCCGACCCTGGCGCGGGGCGCAGCCGCCCTCTCCCCGGCGTGGTGTGTTCACCGGCTCTACGGGTGAGCGCAAAGGCTATAGTATGTGAATACTACTCGTCCCAAGCCGTCTCCGGCTGGTCGCAGGTCTCGCGGAAGACCCACTGCGAGGGGCGCTTGCGCTGGTGGCTGCTCCAGTCGATGGCGGGCCTGCGCTGCTCGGGCGGGACGTGGCCGATGCGGTACACCGCCATGAGCTCCAGGTCGTCCGGCACGCGCAGCAGCTCCTCCAGCTGCGCCCACGCCCCCGGCACCTCCATGGGGAACGAGACGAACTGGATGCCCAGACCCAGCTGCGTCGTCGTCAGCCAGACGTTCTCCATCGCCGCGCCCATGCTGAACAGCGAGTAGAACTCCGACAGCTCCCCCGGGCGCTTCTCGGCCCGGTCGAGCATGACGCCCAGCAGGAGCGGCGAGCCGGCCACGAGCCGGCGGTTCTCCTCCCCCAGCGTCTGCGGCACGCGCAGGGCGTTGACCAGCCGCTGCCCCCGCGGGGTGAACACCTGGCGGGTGAAGGGGCGCAGCGGCGCGGGCATGCGGTCGAACAGCATCCCCGAGCGGGTGCGCTCCATCTCCTCGGCGCTGAAGCGGAACCAGCGCTTGTACCGCTCGAAGAAGGTCCCGTTGGACATGGCCTCGGTCATGCTGGCGCCGCTGACCTCGGCCACCCGCTCGATGGTCGCGCGGTCCTCGACGAAGACGAACCGCCACGGCTGGGAGTTCAGCTGCGACGGCGCGCGCCCGGCGACCTCGGCGAGCAGGCGCTGGTCCTCCCGCGAGACCGGGTCCGGCAGGAACGGGCCGTTGGTGGTGCGGCGGCGCCGGACGGCCTCGAGCAGCTCCACGTCAGCGCTCCCCTCCCCCGCGCAGGACGGCGGTGAGCGCCGCCGCGTAGGCGGGGGCCGCGGACAGGGCCAGGAGGACGTGGCCGCGGGTGCGGGCGGACACGCGGGGGATGACGGCCAGGGGGACGGCGGCGGGCAGCAGGCGCAGCAGGGCGCGGTCGCGGCGGGTGGCCAGCTGGAGCGCCGCGGCCGCGGACAGGGCGACGGTGCTGACGTAGACGGCGTGGTGGACCCAGCGGGCGCCGGAGGTGTCGAGGACCTTGGCGGCCACGGCCAGGCCGAGGGCGCAGTTGGCGACGTAGCTGCCCGTCGCGGGCAGGAGCAACGACGGGGAGGCCACGGGCGCATTCCACCACGCGCCCGCGCGGGCGCCACCGGCCGCGCTCCCCGGCCCGTCCCAGCGCCCGTCTCGGGTGCGGCACCCCGTGCCGCGCGGGACGGTGACGGCGTGGACGTGACACCGGGCGGGGGCGGGCTGACGGACGTGGCGGGCGTGCGGGTGGGTCACGCGACCCGCCGCGCGGGCGGGTGGGCGACGGGGGTGACCGTCGTGCTGCCGCCGCCGGGGACGGTGGCGGGGGTGGACGTGCGCGGCGGGGGGCCGGGCACGCACGAGACGGACGCCCTGGACCCGCGCACGCTGGTGCCCACGGCGGACGCGGTGGTGCTGACGGGGGGCAGCGCGTTCGGGCTGGTGGCCGCGCACGGGGTGCAGCGGTGGTTGGAGGAGCGGGGCCGCGGCTTCCGGGTGGGGCCGGGTGAGCGGGACGTCGTGCCGGTGGTGCCGGCCGCCGCCGTGTTCGACCTGGGCCGCGGTGGTGACCCGCGGGCCCGTCCGACCGAGGCGATGGGCTACGAGGCGGCGGAGGCCGCCGGCTCGGGCGGCGGCCTCGTGGAGCGCGGGTCGGTGGGGGCCGGTGCGGGTGCGCTGGTGGCGCGGCGGTGGGCGGGCGGGGTCGGGACGTCGTCCGCGGTGGTGGCCGGTGCGGGCGCCGGCGGGGAGCCGGTGGTGGTCGGGGCCCTGGCGGTGGTCAACGCGGCCGGTGCGCCGGTGGCGCCGGGAGCGCCGGCGGCCCCCGGGGTGGGCGTGGTGGGCGGGGAGCCGGGCGGAACGGGCACCGCGGGGCTGAACACGACGCTGGTGGTGGTGGCGGTGGACGCGGTGCTGGACCCGGCGGAGACGTCGCGGACGGCGACGGCCGCTCACGCGGGGCTGGCGCGTGCGCTGGACCCGGTGCACACCCTGTGGGACGGGGACACGGTGTTCGCCCTGGCCACGCAGGAGCGGCGGCTGCCGGTCGACCGCGAGCGCCGGGTGGTGTCGCTGGTGGCGGTGCAGTCGGCGGCGGCGGGGGTGGTGCGGGAGGCGGTGCTGGACGCGGTGGTGAGCGCGTCGCCGCTGGTGGTGGGGGGGCGGGTGTTCGGGGTGTGGCCGGGCTGAGGTGGTGCGGGCTCCCCCGCGGTGGTGGGCGTGCCGAGCGCCGGCACCCCGTGGGGGTGCCGGCGCTCGTGGTGGGTGGTGCGGTCAGTCGCGGGGGCCGGTGCTGCCGCTGGTGTCGCGGGTGGTGCCCTCGCGGGGCTGGGGGGTGCCGGGGACGTCGGGGTGGCTGCGGTCGGGGCCGTCGACGGTGCCGTTGCCGGCGGGGGTCTCGACCTCGGCCTCCTCGGGCTGGGGGCGCTTGAGGCTGAGGACGATGGCCAGGGTCAGGGAGACGACGATGACGGCGAGGCTGATCCAGGTGGGGATGTGGGGGATGGACTCGCTGATGACCTCGTGGCCGGCCTGGAAGAAGAGCTTGACGCCGATGAAGGCGAGGATGAAGGCGAGGGCCTTGGACAGCAGGTGGAAGCGCTCGAGGAGGCCGGACAGGAGGAAGTAGAGGGCGCGCAGGCCGAGGATGGCGAAGGCGTTGGAGGAGTAGACGATGAAGGGGTCGCTGGTGACGGCGAGGACGGCGGGGACGCTGTCGACGGCGAAGACCAGGTCGGCGGCCTCGATGGCGGCGACGACGGCGAGCAGGGGGGTGCCGTAGCGCTTGCCGGCTTCCTTGATGAAGAAGTGCTGGCCGTGGTACTCGTCCTTCATCGGGATGAGGCGGCGCAGGAGCTTGACGGCGCGGCTCTGGCCGGGGTCGATGCTGTCGTCCTCGTCGCGCAGCATCTTCCAGGCGGACCACAGCAGGATGGCGCCGAAGGCGAAGAGCACGATGGTGAAGCGCTCGACGATGGCGACGCCGAGGCCGAGGAAGATGCCGCGGAAGACGAGGGCGCCGAGGACGCCGAAGAAGAGGACGCGGTGCTGGTACTCGCGGGGCACCTTGAAGTACCCGAAGATCAGGGCGAAGACGAAGAGGTTGTCGACGGACAGGCTCTTCTCGAGCAGCCAGGCGGTGGTGTAGTCGACGCCGGCCTGGGTGCCGAGGGTGGCGAAGACGATGCCGCCGAAGATGACGGCGATGCTGACCCAGACGGCGCTCCAGATCGCGGCCTCGCGGAAGCCGATGACGTGCGCTCCGCGGTGGGAGAACAGGTCGATGGCCAGCATCACGAGGATGACGGTCCCCAGCGCCAGCCAGGCCCAGGCGGGCACGGTGTCGAACACGGACTCTCCAGGGTGTGTCGGGGTGCGCCGCGGGGGCGCGCAACCTGTCCATGGTCGTCGTGCGGGGGTGCTGGGGGCAGGGTCGAGCGACGGACGAGATGGGGGCGTCTGGTTGCCGGGTCTCGGCAACCGGGTGGTGGTGGGGTCGGTGTGGCGGGGGTGGTGGCTGCCGGGTCCGTGCGTTGGGCGGGGTGGCGGGTGTCAGGGGTGGGGCCAGTCGAGGGCGCGGGCGGCGAGGACGGCGGCGTGCAGGCCGAAGCGGTCGCGGTGGTGGGCGGGGTCGAGGCCGGTGAGGTCGCGGACGCGGTCGAGGCGGTAGGTGACGGCGCGCACGGACAGGTGCAGGCGGCGGGCGGTCTCGGTGGCGTTGCCGCCGGTGTCGAACCAGGTCTGCAGGGTCCGCAGGTAGGGGGTGGGGCCGCCGCGGGCGGCGCGCAGGGGGCCGAGGTGGTGCTCGACGAGGTCGGCGGCGGCGGTGCGGTCGCGCAGGAGGACCTCGTAGACGAGCAGGTCGCTGGCGTCGGAGACGGGGCGTCCGTGCCGGTCGGTGAGGTCGAGGCGGGCGCCGACGTCGAGGGCGTGGCGGGCTTCCTCGTAGGAGGCGACGACGCCGCCGGGGCCGTGGCCGGGGCGGCCGACGCCGGCGTGCCAGCGTCCGTGGGGGGTGTGCCCCCGGGGGCCCTGGGAGGCGGTCGGGTCCGTGGGGGGCCGGTGGCCGAGGAGGTCGGCCAGGCGCTGCACGACGAGGTCGACGGCGGCGGGGTCGGGGGCGGCGAAGACGACGACGAGGGCGCCGTCCTTGACGGCGACGAGGGCGTCGGCGTCGGCGCGGGCGCCGCGCAGGGCGCGCTCGAGGCGGGGCACGAGGCGGGTGCCCTCGGTGAGGGGTTCGGGAGTGCGGGCCAGGCACACGGCGTGGGGGGCGGCGAGGTCGAGGCCGAAGCGGGCGGCGCGGCGCAGCAGGCCGGGCACGTCGGAGGAGCCGCCGAGCAGGTCGTCGACGAACTCGCGGCGGGCGACCTCCTCGCGGGGGACGAGGTGGCGGCGGGCGAGCTGGTAGCCCTCGGCGAGGGCGGCGGCGGCGTCGTCGGCGGCGCGCAGGACGACTTCGCCGGCGGCGGCGAGGTGGGCGGGCAGGTCGACGGCGGTCGCCGCGGCTCCCCCGGGCTCACCGGTGCCCGCGGGGGTGCGGGCGGCGGTGACGGGGGGCAGCTCTCGCCACAGCCGCCAGGCGGCGGACAGGTACAGGTCGAGCAGGGCGCGCAGGGCCACCCCGTCGGCGGCGGCCTGCTCGCCGCGGCGGCGGTAGCGGGCGGTGCGGGCCGCGCTCAGGCGGCGGCGCTCGGCGACGGCGTGCCAGACGGCGTCGAGGAAGTCGTCGAGCAGCTCGGGGTCCAGGCCGCCGGCGTCGTCGGCGGCCGCGGCGGCCACGGCGGTCAGGACGGCGGCGGGTGGGCTGCCCGCCGCTGCGCCGGGCGGGGTGGGCTCGCCGGGGGCTGCGGGGTGCGCGGGCGCCGGGGGTGTCACCCGGGCCACTGTGGCAGCCGGGTCCGGGTGGCGAGCGGTGCAGGTGGGGGTGCTCGGCGCGTCGGATCGCGGGACGGGCACCCCGAGTGGTGTGATCAACCTGTGACTGTCCGCACATCCCGTGCTCACAGCTCCAGGTCGGTGGTTCTGGTGCCGAGGTAGCGGGAGGTAGTCTCCGGCGCGGCGGGCCTCCACGGGTCCTCCACACCGGAGCGGCCCGGTCACCGCGCACCACCGGCGGGCGGGCCCGGACGACCCGCGGGCCACCCCGCGCCACGCACCAGACGACGCCACAGGGCTCGCGCCCCCGACCGCACTGGACGTACCCGCTGTGCTGAGCACCTCCCGCCCGACGCCCGCCCGCACCCCGCGCCCGGCCCGCTCGCTGCTGGCCGCGCTGGCCGTGTCCGCGGCGGGTGCCTGCACCGTGCTGGCCGCCGCCCCGGCCGGCGCCGCACCGGTGGCCCCCGCGGCTCAGGTGGCGCAGGTGGTCGCCGCGCCGTCGCCGGAGGAGGTCGAGCAGGCCCGCCGCGCCGCCGAGGCCTCCCGGGCCCAGGCCGACGCCGCGCAGGCGCAGCTGAGCGGCGCGCAGGCGCAGCTGGACGCGCTGGCCGCGGCGGCCAGCGTCGCGCTGGAGCGCTACCAGGTGGCCGTGGAGGCGCGGCAGGCGGCCGAGGGCGAGGAGGCCGCTCAGCGCGAGCGCCTGGCGCAGGCGGAGGCCACGCTGGCCGAGGGCAAGGTCGACCTGGGGCAGTGGGCCTCGCAGGCCTACCGCGGCGGGGGCACGCTGCAGCAGTACTCCAGCCTCGTGACGGTGCTGCAGGACGGCGCCACCGACGAGGCCGCCAGCGCGCTGGCGTCGGTCAAGCGCATCGGTGAGGGGCGCAGCAACGCCGTCAACGAGTACCTGGAGGCGCAGCGGGTGCAGGCCGACGCCACGCAGCGGGCGGCGGCGGCGGCCGAGGAGGCGCGGGTGCAGGCGGCCGCGGCCACGGCGGCGCGGCAGGAGGCCGACGCGCTGGTGGCCCAGCAGCGCGAGCAGGTGGCCCAGTTCGCCGTCCTGCAGCAGGAGGCCACGGGAGTGGCGCTCAGCGACGCCGAGCGGGCGGCGAACCTGGCGCGGGCGCGCGAGGAGGCCCTGGCCGCGCAGGCCGCGGCCGCCGAGGCCGCGCGCGCGGCGGGGGCGGGCGCCTCGGGCGTCACGTCGTTCTCGGGCGGGATCACCGGCGAGGTGGGCGAGTGCGCGGGTGCGAACACGGCCGGGTACGCGAACGGGATGATCCCGCGCAGCGCGCTGTGCCCGGTCGTGGCCGCTCCCGGGCACGTGCTGCGCGCGGACGCGGCCAACGCGTTCAACCGGCTGTCGCAGGCGTACGCGGAGGCGTTCGGCTCCTTCATCTCGGTGACGGACTCCTACCGGACGCTGGCCGGGCAGATCGACGTGGCAGCGCGCAAGCCGGGCCTGGCGGCGCGTCCGGGCACCAGCCGGCACGGGCTGGGGATCGCGGTGGACCTGGGGGCCGGCATCCAGAACGCCGGCTCTGAGCAGCACGCCTGGATGAAGCGCAACGCGGCGCTGTACGGGTGGATCAACCCGGCGTGGGCGCAGAACCGCGGCGGGCAGTTCGAGCCGTGGCACTGGGAGTACACCGGCTGAGGCCGGTGCAGCGCCGCCGGTGACCGGTGACGTGGAGCTGCCCGCGACGGGCGGTGGCCGTGGGGCGCTGCGGCGCGCGCGCGGGCCGGTGCCGGCGCACCCGTGGTTCGCGGCGGACGGGCCGTTGGCGGTGGCGCACCGCGGCTTCGCGCACGGGCCCACGGCGGGTCTGGAGAACTCCCTGCCGGCGTTCGCGGCGGCCGTCGCGCTGGGCTACCGGTACCTGGAGACCGACGCGCGGGTGAGCGCCGACGGGCGGCTGGTGGCCTTCCACGACGAGCGGCTGGACCGCGTCACCGACGGCGCCGGTGCGCTGGCCGACACGCCGTGGGCGCTGCTGCGGCAGGTGCGCATCGGGGGCCGGGAGCCGGTGCCGCTGCTGGAGGACCTGCTGGCGGCCTTCCCGGGCGCGCGCTTCAACGTGGACCTGAAGGACGCGCGCGGGGCGCGGGAGCTGGCGCGGGCGGTGGCGCGCACGGGCTCGGCGCAGCGGGTGCTGGTGACGGCGTTCTCCGACGCGCGGCGGCGGGCGGCGCTGCGGGAGCTGGCGCGCGCCGGGTGCCCCCCGGTGGCGACCTCGGCGGGCACGAGCCGCACGGGGCTGGCGCTGGCCGGGGCGGCGGGCGGGTCGGCGCCGCTGGTGCGGCGGGCCCTGGCGGGGGTGGGCGCGGTGCAGGTGCCGGTGCGCCACCGGGGCGTGACGGTGGTGCACGAGCGGTTCGTGCGCGCGGTGCACGCGGCCGGGGCGCAGGTGCACGTGTGGACGGTGGACGAGGCGCAGCAGGCGCACGCGCTGCTGGACCTGGGCGTGGACGGGCTGATCACCGACCGCGCGGACGTGCTGCGCGAGGTGCTGCGCGCGCGCGGTCAGTGGACCGGCGCGTGAACGGCGAGGGGCGCTCCCCCGGTCCGTCCGGTGCGCGCGGGAGGCGCGGGGCCGACCCGATGCGGCGCGAGCGGCGCGCCTGGTACGTGTACGACTGGGCCAACTCCGGCTACGTGACGACCACGCAGACGGTGCTGTTCGCCCCGTACCTGACGGTGGTGGCGCGGCGGGCGGCGTGCCCGTCGCTGCCGGACGGGCAGGTGTGCCGGCAGACGCTGTCGGTGCTGGGGTTGCCGGTGGCGCCCGGCTCGCTGGCCCTGTACGCGATCACGGTGGCCACGCTGCTGTCGGCGCTGGTGCTGCCGCTGGTGGGGGCGCTGGCCGACCGGGTGCGCCGCCCGGCGCGGCTGCTGGGCGCCTTCGCCTGGACCGGGGCGGCGGCCGCGAGCGCGATGGTGGCCCTGGGCGGGGACCGCTGGTGGCTGGGGATCCTGCTGGTGCTGGTGGCCACGGTGAGCCTGGTGTGCTCGCTGGTGGTCTACGACGCGCTGCTGTGCGAGGTGTCCGGGCCCGAGCAGCGGGACGCGACGTCCTCGCGGGGGTGGGCGCTGGGCTACCTGGGCGGGTTCCTGCTGCTGGCGCTGAACCTGGCGCTGGTGTCGGACCCGCAGCTGCTGGGGGTGGGCGAGGAGGGCGCGGTGCGCCTGTCGCTGCTGTCGGCGGGCCTGTGGTGGGCGCTGTTCACGCTGGTGCCGGTGCTGGGGCTGCGCCGGGTGGTGCGCGCGCGGGTGCCGGACGCGGTGGTGGCCGGGACCGCCCTGGACGCGCGGGCGGGTGCCCGGGCGACCGCGGTGGTGGTCGCTCCCGTGCGGCAGCTGGTGAGCACCCTGCGGGGGCTGCGCCGCTACCCGCAGGTGTGGCGCTTCCTGCTGGCGTACCTGGTCTTCAACGACGGCATCCAGACGGTCATCGCCGCCGCCAGCGTGTACGGGCAGGAGGAGCTGGGCTTCTCCTCGGCCCAGCTGATCACCACGGTGCTGCTGGTGCAGGGGGTGGCGTTCGCGGGGGCGCTGGTCTTCGGGGCGGTGGCCGCGCGCACGGGCGCGCAGCGGGCGGTGCTGGGCGGTCTGGTGCTGTGGAGCGTGGTGGTGCTGCTGGCCTTCGGGGTGCCGCGCGGGGCGTTCGGCACGTGGCTGGCGCTGGCGGTGCTCATCGGGCTGGTGCTGGGCGGCACGCAGGCGCTGGCGCGCTCGCTGTACTCGCAGCTGGTGCCGGTGGGCGCGCAGGCGGAGTACTTCAGCCTCTACCAGGCCGGTGAGCGGGGCACCAGCTGGGTGGGCACGCTGCTGTTCGGGCTGGTGGCGCAGCTGAGCGGGTCCTACCGGCCGGCGCTGGTGGCGCTGCTGGCCTTCTTCGTCGTGGGGGCGCTGCTGCTGCGCCGCGTGGACGTGGCCGCCGGGATGCGCGACGCGCAGGCGGCCGCTCCGCGGGGGCCGGCGGACCCGGACGGCTCGGGCAGCGCGGTCCAGCGCTCCGCGTGACGTCGTGCGTGACCGTCGGTCACGCGATGGCGCCCCTGCGCACACGACCTCCACACTCCGCGGCCTCCGCTGGCGGAACAGGAGCCTGCTGCGCACCGTTGTCAAGAGCAGTCCCCCTCGTCCCGGTCTCCCGGGAGCGTCAACCGGGGGGAACGTGGGGAGGTCACCATGAGCGAACGCAACCTGCGGGGGTCCCGCCTCGGCGCGGCGAGCCTGGAGAGCGAGTCCGGCGTCGAGCTGGCCGAGCGCCAACGCGTCACCTACCAGTGCCCCAACGGCCACACCGTGGTCGTGCCCATGTCGGTCGAGGCCGAGGTCCCGCCGCTGTGGGAGTGCCGGTGCGGGGCCGAGGCCCTGCGCACCGACACCGAGGCACCGGAGAAGAAGGCCGGCAAGCCGGCGCGCACCCACTGGGACATGCTCCTGGAGCGGCGCACCATCGCCGAGCTGGAGGTGCTGCTCGACGAGCGCCTGGAGCTGCTGCGCAACCGTGCGCTGATCAAGCGCAGCGCCTGACCCGGGCCGCCCGGACACCCGGGTCACCCCGAGCGCCCGAGGGGGCCGGTCCACCACCTGGTGGGCCGGCCCCCTCGTCGTGCGGGCCTCCTCGTCGTGCGGGCGCGCTGGTCGTGCGGGCGGTGCCGGCGCCCGGCTCAGCGGTCCCGGCGCGGCGGGTCGAGGACCTCGCCCTGCAGCACCTCGCCCTGCAGCACCTCCCCGCGCAGCACGCCGGCGGGCGCACCGGGAGCGCCAGGACCACCGGGCTCGCCCGCTCCACCAGGTCCCCCGCGCACCACCTGCCCGTCGACCACGACGACGGCCGACCCCTCGCGCACGGCGCGCTCGACCCGCCGCTGCACCCACGCGCTGCTGGAGCGGCGCACCAGGGCGCGCACCGGCGGCAGGAGCAGGAGCAAGCCGGCCACGGTGCTCAGCGGGCCGGGCAGCACCAGCAGCGCGCCCGCCAGCCCCAGCAGCACCGCGTCGCCGACGCCGCGCTCGGCCTGCGCGGCGGGGGCGGTGCGCCCGGCCGCGGCCGCTGCGCGCACGGCGCGCACGGCCCGCCCGCCGGCGCGGCGCAGCACCAGCAGCCCGGCCAGCAGCCCGCCCAGCAGGACCACCAGGACGCCCAGGCCGTCCAGGACGCGGGCCAGCTGCACCAGCAGCCACACCTCCAGCACCAGCAGCGCCAGGACCGCCACGGGCAGCGCCCGCGGCCAGCGCGGGCCGCGGGCGGGGCGGGGCCCGGTCCCGGGCCGCGGGTGGGAGGCGGTGCTCACTGCTGGATCACTCCCGGTCAACTCCTCGACTCGCCGCCGCGCCGCTCGCCGGCACCGGCTGCCCCGTCCAACGCGCGAGCGGCGTCCGGCGATCCCGCGGCGCCCGCGAGCGCCCCTCCGCGGCGGGCGCGGGCCCCGGCGGCTCCGCGAGGCCCCGGAGGGCCGTGCGGGGCCGCTCAGGCGGGCACGGGGCTGTCGGCGGCCGTGCGCGCCGGCGGGGCGGCGCCCCCACCGCGGCGCGAGCGGGTGCGGGGGCCGGGGCGGGCGGTCAGCCACAGCAGCAGCCCCAGGCCGCTGAGGGCGACCTCGGGGGCGGCGCCGACCCGGGTGGCGACCGTGGTGCTGGAGCGCAGGGCCACGTCGTCCTGCAGGACGGCGGCGGTGAACAGCTCGGTGCGCTGGTGGACCGCGCCGTCGGGGGTGATGAGGGCGCTGACGCCGACGGTGGACACGTGCACGACGGTGCGCCCGCTCTCCACCGCCCGCAGCCGCGACATGGCCAGCTGCTGCACGGCCTCGTCGGAGAAGCCGAAGGTGGCGTTGTTGGTCTGCACCACCAGCAGCTGCGCGCCGGCGCGCACGGAGTCGCGCACGAGGTCGTCGAAGGCGACCTCGAAGCAGATGACGTCGCCGACGGGGACGCCGCCGACGTCGACCAGGCCCACGCCCCGCCCGTGCACGAAGTTCCCCGCCAGGTCGACCTTGTCGCTGAAGAGGCGGAAGAAGGAGCGGTGCGGCATCCACTCGGCGAAGGGCGCCGGGCGCTGCTTGACGTAGCGGCGGCCGGCCTCGTCGGTGGCCGCGGCCAGGCCCTCACCGGGCACCACGACCAGGCCCGTGTTGGAGGTCTGCTGCCCCGGGCCCCGCAGGACCGCGCCGACCAGGACGGGGGCGCCGACGGCGTCCGCGGCCTGCTCGATGACGCGGCGGGCGTCGTCGTTGACGTAGGGGTCGATGTCGCTGGAGTTCTCCGGCCACAGGACCATGTCCGGCTGCGGCGCGCTGCCGTCGTCCACGGCGCGGGCCAGGGCGCGGGTGGCGCCGGCGTGGTTGTCGAGCACCGCGCGCCGCTCGGCGTTGAAGTCCAGCCCGGCCTGCGGCACGTTGCCCTGCACGGCGGCCACCCGGCGGGTGCCCTCCTCGGCGGCGGTGGGCCGCGGCACCAGCGCACCCGCGGCGGTCACCGCGAGCGCCAGGGCCAGCGCGAGGGCGGCCGGTCGGGCGCGGGGCACCGGGCGGGGGCTGCCGGCCGGGGCCGGGTGGCGCAGCAGGGCCAGGGCGGCGGCGGCCAGCAGGGCACCGGCGGCGGCGACGGCGGCGGTGACCAGGGGGCTGCCGCCGAGAGCGGCCAGGCCCAGGGTGGGCGCGTCGGTCTGGGAGAACGCCAGGCGCCCCCACGGGAAGCCGCCCCAGGGCACGCGGGCGCGGGCGGCCTCCACGGCCACCCAGGCGGCGGTGACGGCCAGCGGGCCCAGGTGCAGGCGGGCGCGCTGCAGGCGCGGCAGGAGCGCGCCCAGGGCGGCGTAGAAGGCAGCGCAGGCGGTCGCCAGGGCCGCCCACGGCACGACGCCGACGTAGGTGCCGCTCCAGGCCAGGTGCGGCACGAGGAAGGCCCAGCCGAACAGCAGCCCCAGCAGGGCGCCGCGGCGGGCGCGCGCCCCGTGGGTGGCCACGGTCAGGGCCGCCACCCCCAGCGGGGCGGCCCACCACAGCCCGGCGCCGTCGGCCACGGAGGGCAGCGCGCCGGGGAAGGCGCTCCAGGTCGCCAGACCGCCCGCGACGGCGAGCGGCCCGGCGGCGGGCAGCGGCAGCGGGGCGGGCGGGACGGGACGCACCAGCGCAGCGTACGTGGCGCGGCGAGCGGTCGCGGCGCGCGCGGGACGGCCGCGGGTGCGAGCAGGTCCGGGCGGCACGGGCGCAGGTGCGCTGCTGGGTGTTCGACCGCGGGAGGGGACGAGCGCGCGGGCCCGCGGCGCGGGTTGCAGGTCGGGTCCGACACGCCCCTCGGTCCGTCGCGCACCCCGGTGGCTCCGAGGTGCACGTCGTTGTCTAAAGGACGTGCGGACCCGACCTCGCCCACACCCGGCCGGTGACCCCGCCCGGCGTCGCAGGTGGTGCGGCTGCGACGCCGCTGGCGGGACCGGACGGCTCGGCCGGTCTCGTCGTTCGTGGACCGGCTGCGAAACTACTCCGCCCCCCGGTGCTGTCAACCGGCCCCTGACCTGCACCTTCGCGCATCGTCGCTGGTCAGCGGGGGGTCGGGGACGGGCGCATCCGTGCCCGGCGGACACCGTTCCCGGCGTGTCGCGCGGCGTGTCGGGCTCTAGAAAATGATCGACAACCGGTCACCGACCGGTCACCCGCAGGTGAGCTGACTCACGCGCGCGGGGCACCCGAGGGACCGTCGCCGCCCAGCGCGTCGTGCACGAGCACCCCGTCCACGGCGGTGCGCAGGCACACCGGCAGCGGCGCCCCGGGCGTCAGGTCCGGCAGCCCCGGGGTGCCCGAGCGGGGGTCGGTGCTCCAGGTGGACACGCGCCGGTCGGGAACCTGCACGACGAGGTCCCCGGCTCGCCAGACCGCGTAGGTGGCCGGGGCCCCCGGTCGCAGCACCCCGCCGTCGCCCGCCCCGCCACCGGCACCCGCGCGCGCCAGACCGGCCAGGCGGTGCCCGCCGCGGGTGGCGGCCAGGAACGCCGCGCGCACCGAGACCGCGTGCCCGGCCGTGCGGTGCAGGGCCGCCGCGCGCACCCCCGCCCAGCCGTCCAGGGGCGTCACCGGGCTGTCCGAACCCAGGGCCAGCGGCACCCCGGCCGCTGCCAGGGCGGCGAAGGGGTGCAGGGCGGCGGCGCGGGCCGGCCCCAGCCGGCGCGCGTAGGTGCCCTCCGGCCCGCCCCAGGCGGCGTCGAAGGCCGGCTGGACGCTGGCGCCCACGCCCAGGCGGGCCAGCACCGCGGTGTGGTCGGCGTCGGCGGCCACCGCGTGCTCCACCCGGTGCCCGCACGAGGCCACCGCCGCCGCGCCCAGGTCGGCGGCCACCTCCTCCAGCGCTGCGCACAGCACGTCCAGGGCCGCGTCGCCGATGGCGTGGAAGGCGGCGGGCACCTGCGCGCGGGTGCAGGCGTGCAGGTGCCCGTGCACCTGCGCCGCGCTCAGGCGCAGGACGCCGCGCACACCGGGAGCGTCGGCGTAGTCGGCGCGGAAGGCGGCCGTGCGCGAGCCGATCGCCCCGTCCACGCTCAGGTCCCCGCCCAGGCCGCCCACGTCCACGCCCTCGACGCGCAGGGCCGCCACCGCGGCGGCCGCGGCCTCCGGGTCGGCCACCAGCTGCGCCGACCAGCCGACCACGCGCGGCAGCGCCTCGCGGCCGGCGGCGCGCTGCTCGGCGGTGCCCGGTCCGGCCAGCGCCGCCAGGGCGGCCAGGTCGCCGGCGGGGGCGAAGCCGGGCCCGGACATCTCGTGCACGGTGCCGGTGCCCGCCGCGGCCGCGGCGCGCAGCGCCGCCCGGCGCGCGTCGGCGGCCGCCGCGGCCGGCAGCGCCGCCCAGCGGGCCTCCAGCGCGGCGGCGTGCTCCTCCAGGCGCACCAGGGCCTCCTCGCGCGCGGGCAGGCCCGCGGCGGCGGCCAGGGCACCGGAGACGAGCCCGGAGTGCCCGTCCACGCGCGAGAGCTGCACGGGGGCGCCGGCGGCGGCGCGCTCCAGCTCGGCGCGGGTGGGCAGCCGCGGCCCGCTGCCGTCCGGGTCGGTGGCCCACGCCGACTCGTCCCAGCCGAACCCGGTGACCAGCGCGCCGGCCCCGTAGCGGGCGCGCTGGCGGCGCGCGTGCTCGGCCACCGCGTCCAGCAGCGCGTCGGGACCGCTCGTGCCGCTCAGGTCCAGGCCGGTGCGCTGCAGGCCCGTCTCGGTGGTGTGCACGTGGGCGTCGACGAAGGCGGGGACGACCAGGGCGCCGTCCAGGTCGACGACCTCGTCGCCCTCGCGCGTCCAGGCGGGCGCGGCCTCGTCCGGGCCGACCCACGCGATCGTCGAACCCTCCACGAGCATCGCCGTGGCGAAGGGGTCGGCGGGGCTGTAGACCGCGCCGCCGCGGTACAGGCGGCGGGCGGGCGCGGGCGCGTCGGGCACGAGCGCACCCTAGGCGGCGGGCGCCGGCGCGCACCCGGGCACCCGTCGCCCCCACCGCTGCCCGGCGCCGCCCGGCGCCCGCACGCACGAGCGGCGCCGGCCGGCGGGGAAGTCCCCACCGACCGGCGCCGCCGGCCGTGGTGCTGGTCCTGCTGGTCCTGCTGGCTCAGGCGCCCCGGGGGGCCCCGGGCGGGTCCTCGGGGCCC